>JAQGLO010000045.1 GCA_028292825.1 Alphaproteobacteria bacterium
AGTTCTGCCCGGTGCAGAAGGCGCCCTCGTCGCTGGCCAGGTACAGGACGATGCCGGCGATCTCGCGGGCGGTGCCCAGCCGGCCCATGGGCTGGCGGGCGGTAAAGGCCTTGCGGGCCGCTTCATAATCGCCGGTATCGGTCAGCCGCTGCTGCAGCGACGGCGAATCCACCGTGCCGGGACAGACGCAATTGCAGCGGATGCCCCGGGTGACGAAATCGGCGGCCACCGACTTGGTCAGGCCGATCACCGCCGCCTTGCTGGCGCCGTAGATGCAGCGGTTGGGGATGCCCTTGATGGAGCCCGACACCGAGGCGACGTTGATGATCGAGCCGCCGCCGCCTTCCAGCATGGCGGGCAGGAAGGCCCGGATCATCCGCGCCATGGCGAAGACATTGATCTCGAACGATTTGAGCCATTCGGCCTCGTTGTTGTCCAGCACGGTGCCGCTTTCGACAAAGCCGGCGCAGTTGAACAGGACATCCACCCGGCCCAGCGCCTTCGCCATCGTCGCCACCGCGCCGGCATCGGTGACGTCGAGCTGGCGGCGGTCGGCGTTCAGCCCGTCCATCGCCTGCAGGTCGCGGTCGGTGGCGATGACGCGAGCGCCTTCCGCCACGAACATTTCCACCGTCGCCCGCCCGATGCCGGCGGCGGCGCCCGTGATGAGCACTGTCTTGGATTGCAGTTTCTTGGTCATGTCGGTGTCCGTGATGGGGTCGCGGAAGGAAGAATGATCAGCTGCGAGGCCCGTAATGCGGCGCGGGCTGGCCCAGCTCCAGCGCACCCAGGTCCGGCGCGGCGCCGGCATAGCCGTCGGTCACGTTGGGTATCACCGCGCCATGGTCAACCGCCGCGGAGCCGGGCCGCAGGCTGAAATCCAGGTCCTTGGCATCGTAGAGCCTTGAGATCTTGCCGAGGTCGCGGGCATCCAGCATCGGCACCTTCTGGAAGATGTCGTAATCCACCAGGGTGGAGTGTGCGTCCTGGTGGGTCGCGGCGCTGTATGCCGCCAGGGTCTTGAAGCGCCGCTCCGCCAGGACCGTGTTGCGCGGGTTCTGGTCCGCGCCGGTGCTGCCCAGCAGGTCGCGATAATCCTGCTGCAGGCCCCATTCCGGCGAAGTCCACTGGAAGGCGTATTCGGCGCCGGGATTGAGGCGGAAGCCGTTGTAATCCGACGAGCTGTAATTGGTGTAGGTGGTGACCGCCAGGATCGCCGGGGACGAGTTCTGCCCCAGCATCAGGTTGTTCTTCCAGTGCACATTGGCCGAGGAGTTGGCGTTGGTCTCGGTCAGGATGGTGTTGTTGAGGAATACGGCGCCCGCCGAGCCGGATGTCAGACGCGTCGAGCCGCCCGGCGCGTTATAGGCGATGTTGCGGATCCAGTAGATCGGCCCGCCCAGATCAGGCTGGTTGCAGAACGGATGTGAGGCGGAATTCAGCATCATGTTGCGCATGATGCGGACATTGTGCATCGAGCCATCGGCCTCGAAGGCATTGTCGTGAAAGTTGGTCATGTAGTTGTTGTAGAAATCGATCGCCACCGGGCGCAGGTGCCAGTCCTTGCGATCGGGATAGAAGGGCCCCGTGGCGGCGCTGGGCCGGGGCGTGTTGCCGTCGGGATCGCCATAGGTTTCCACATCGATGCCGTCATGGAAATTGGCGACATAATTATAGGCAACGACATGCCCACCGCCATACAGGCGCACGGCGGTGTAGGAATCCAGGGTCGGCGGAAACTTGATGCCGGCGGCATCGTCCACCTTCTTCCACAGGGCGCCGTTCCAGCCCGACAGATGCTCGGCATCGTCACGGCCGATGAAATAATTGTCGGCAATGTAGAAATTGCCGGAGCCGGCATAGTTGGTGAAAATGCCCAGATTGATGTTCTCGAAGCGGCTGTGCTTGACGGTCAGGCCCCTGGAGCCGGCGATGAACTGGGTGCCGGCCCAGATCGCGATCTGGGTGTTGCGGAAGGTCAGGCCTTCGAAATAATTGTAGTTGGCGGCCTTCACATTGAAGAGGTTGAAATTGCCGCCGCCGTCAAACACCACCTCGCCGTCGCCGGCGCTCTTGATTACGATGGGTTTTTCGGGTGTGCCGTTGCCGAACAGATAGTAGGTGCCTTCGACCGGGGTGGTGGAATTGATCGACTTGTCGCCGGTGTAGAATTCCGGGTGATAGCGATAGGTGCCGGCATGCACCAGGATGGTATCGCCCGCCTGCACGCGCGGCCGCCCGCCGGTCACGGTATCGCCGCCGCCGCAATAATAGTTGTAGGCGCACATCAGGTCGTTGAAGGAACCGGGCTCCTTGGCGCCTTTCCAGTCGCGCGGATAGACGTGATAGACATGACCGCCGGCCGCAGGCATCGGCTCGGGACGGGTTTTCGCTGTGACGATCTTCACCGCCTTGCCGCCGTCCGGATCGCTGAGGACGAAGCGGGCCTCGTATTCGGTATTCTCCTGCAGGTCCAGGATGCTGCCGGCGAACATGTTGGGCATCTTCACATTGAAGACGCCCTCGCTCTGATAGACCCGCTCGCCGCCCAGCCGCATCAGCGGCATCGCGGCCTTCCACGCCTTGTCGCCCTTCTTGCGGTACGACACCGCGACCGTGGCGTTGCGATTGTCATCGCCGCTGATCAGCCATTCGAAGCCCAGGTTCATCAGTGTGGGCGGATCGATCACCAATTCGCCGGCCTTGACCGCGTTCACCGGGGCAGCCAGCGCGCCCGTGCAGACGCAGGCCCCCAACAAGGCCCCGAGCAAGACGATCCGGTTTCTCATCGCGATTCCCCGATGTTGGCGGCTCTGCCGTCCGCTTTTGTCAGAGCATGTGAGTGACACCGGCCCGGCAGGTCAATCAGCGGCAAACGCCACGTTTCGCGCTATGAAACGAGGGCGAAGCTTAGCGGCCGAGGGCGAAACCCGCGCCGGTGCCGGCGAGCTTGGGCGGCAGGGCGTCGCGCCGGCGCTCGGTCGGCATCTGCAGCGACAGGCCCGGCGGCAGATGGGGCGTGATGCGGTCGCGCAATGTCCGCACCAGAAACTGTTCGTGCGATCCCTCCAGCCTTTCGCTGGGCCCCGTCACGCTGATGGCCGCGATGGGCTTGTGCCCCCGCAGCACCGCCACGGAAAGACAGCTGGTGCCGACGACATATTCGTTGACCTCGCGGGAGAAGCCGCGCTTGCGCGCTTCCACCAGCTCCTGCCAGATGTCGCGATGGGTGGTCAGGGTATGGCGGGTGCGCTGGAAGATCGGCGTCGGGAAGGCCTGCGAGAAGCTCTCGAAATCGACATATTTCTGGCAGACCACGGCGCGGCCCAGCGCGGTAGTCAGCGCCGGGTTGCGAAAGCCGACCGTGGACCAGGTGTTGATCGAGGTCTTGGGCACCACCTTGTGCACATAGACAATGTCCTCGCCCGCCAGGATGCCGAGATGGCAGATCTCGTTGATGGTGAAGGACAGCTCCTTCAGCGAGCCATACATCAGGTCGAAGCTGTCATCATGCAGGTAGCAATCGGCCAGTGAAAGCGCCGCCGGGCCCAGGCGGTAATTGCCGCTGGCGTCCTGCTCCACGAAGCCGCGATGCCGCAGCACTGACAAGGTGTGATGCAGCGATGCCTTGTTGATGCCCAGGTCCACGGCCAGGCGATTGAGGGGCCGTCCGGCCGCGCCAATCTCGCCCAGGCGCTGCAGCGCCAGAAGTGCCTTGTCTACGCTGCCGATCAGCCGCTGTGTACTCATATTGTTTTTGCCCCGCTGCTCCGCACATGCGCGCCGTGCGGTTGGCCCCCATCAAATGATAACATGGTTCGCGGACTTTTCGAGTCCGCCCGGGCCGCGATCAGGCCGTCAAGGCAAAATCCTGTCGCCCCTTCGCATGTGCAGCAGAGTGCGTTCCCACGCGCGTTGCGCGTGGGTCGCATCCATTGCACGTCGCGCGCTAGAGCTGCCGCAGCAGCCAGCGGATCGAACGCTTCTGCAGTTCGACATATTGCGGATTCCACATGGCGTGGACGGTGTGGCCCACGGCCGTGAAGACCACGCGGCCCTTGCCATAGTCATAAGCCCAACCCGCATGCGCCTTGCGGCCCAGCTTGCGCTCGCCCACTTCATAGGTGAGGTCGTCGCGGTTTTCCGATTCCAGGATCAGGTATTTGGGATCCTTGTCATACTCGACATAGTGCTGCTCGTCATTGACCATGAAGGTCTTCATGCCCGCCGTGATGGGATGGGCGTTGGCGGTGGCATGCACCTCGAAGGGACGCAGCGGCGGATGGCCGATATAGGCGCCGCCCATCACGTCGCGATAGTTTTTGCACCCAAGGGAAATATGGCTGGAATTGTGCATCGGATAGAAGCCGCCACCGGCATTGACGAAATCCTTGATCGCCTGGCCCTGGGCTTCCGTCATCCAGGTCACTGACTGGGCGGCCGGAAAATCAGCCTTGTTCTCCAGGTCCGTCTGGTAGCCGACATAGGCGTCGGGGCCGGCATAGCCGCCCGGCCACAACATGCCGTCCCGCAGCACCAGGAACAGCTGGTAATTCTTGAGCAGCGCGCCCAGATCGGCGCCGGTGTCGATGGTGTAGTCGATCGGGATGTTCAGCTCGCCGAACACCTTGTTCAGGCTGAGGCGGATATAGTCGGCATTGTGATAGCGGTCGCCGATCAGGGCCAACGCGCGCGGACCGCCCCTGGGGGCCGCGAAGCCCGGCACCGTATCCAGCAGCGTTGCCGCGGAAACAAGCCCGGCGCTCTGGATGATGCCGCGGCGCGAGATCATGTTCGGAAGATCTGTCATCATTCACTCCTGGATCGGATTGTTCTGGTTGTTCTGCCTAGAGCTTGGTCGTGAAGCCGACGGTGATCAAGCGGCCGACGGGCGAGGCGATGGTGGCGTTGTAGCCGGCCGCGGACGAGTCGTAGGGCGGCCGCTTGTCGAACAGGTTGCGGATGGTCAGCGAAAGCTGGTCGTTGCCCACATAGCCATCCTGGAAGTCATAGGTCAGGTTCATGTCGAAGGTGGTGTTGGGCGAGACCCGGTCGCCGCCGCTGCTGGGATTCAGGGCCGAGTTGAGGACAACCGCATTGTCCGGCGAATTCCAGTTCTGGTAGCCGCCGGTATAGTTCATGAACAGCTGGGCGCCGTAGTTCTCATAGTTCCAGCCGATATTGCCGCGCATCTGGAAGGCGATCGAGCCGTGCGCGCCCGACTTGTTCAGGACACTGAACGGCACCCCGTCCGGTCCGTTCGACTGCACATAATGGGTGAACTTGCTGATCGCATCGCCGATGGAGAACACGCCCCAATTGTCGGTCGGCACGACATACTCGAAATCCGTATCGACGCCCTGGGCATTGAGATTCAGCAGGCCGTCATTCTGCTGGACATAGATGTAGCTCACGCAAGGCGGCACCGCACCCACCAGGGGCAAGTTGCCGGTGATGGCCTTGATCTGGGCCGGCGTGGCGCAGGTCGGATACAGGGTCATCAGATGCGACAGCGAGGCGCTGGTGGTGACGGTGGCGAAGGGCGCGCCCTGCGAGCCGCCCTTGAACCTGGCGTTCCACAGCGTGAAGCCCCACTTGAAGCCTTTGAGCCAGCTGGGCGTGAAATCAAAACCCACTGTCCAGCCGAGACCATGGCTGGGGCCCTGGTTGGGATTGGAGTTGACCGCCTGGATGCCGTTCAGGGAGGCGATGTTGCACTGACCGGCCGTGCAGGGGATTGGCGCGCCGTTCCCGTTCGCGAGCAGTTGGGGCGCCGTCGGGAACAGCGCGACCGGCAAGGAAGCATTCTGGGTGGTGGAGGTGTAGTTGGTGTTGTTCCAGGTGCCGTCGCCGCCGATTTCGTCTTCCGGCGGCGCCACGAAGGAGGTCGACCAGTCCGCGCGCAGCTTCAGGTCGTCAATCACTCGCCAGTCGAAGGCGATCTTGGGATTGGTGGTGTTGCCGAAGTCGTTGTAGTGGTCCAGGCGCCCGGACACGTCCAACGTCAATTCCTGGATCAGGGGAACGCCCATCCCGCGCCCGATCAGCGGGATATTGGCTTCCAGATACGCCGACTGGACGTCGCGCGAGAAATGCCACTGGCGATAGACCGCCGAGTTGGAGGTCGGGCCGGCGCCCTGCCCCTGGGCGAGATATTCATACAGGCTGACGCGGTATGCCTCGCCGCCGATCGCCAGCTTGACGGGGCCGGCGGGCATCTCGAACAGCGTGCCCTGGGCCTGCAGGCGCGCCTGCGACATGCCGCTGATGATATGGGAATTCTGTGCGTCATCGCGCAGGCCCTGGATCACCGACGCCGAGGTTTTGTTGGTGGCGCCGGCCGGATCCCACACGTCCAGCGCGTTCGCCGGGTTCAACGACTGCGTGTAGACAATATTGGTGTTGGGAACCACCTGGGTCAGGCTGCCGCCGGTGTTGGCCGTGCCGTTCAACGCCAGGGTGGCGGCGGACGCGTTCAGCCCGCCATTGAAGCCGACAGCGCTGTCGTCGCGGCCCACCAGCGCCAGAAGGTCGACGGTCCAGTCCCCGAAGGCCTTATATTCGACATTGACGCTGCCATAGACCGTCTGGTCGTTGGAGAAGTTGTAGGCGCCCGGTCCCAGCAACGCGTTGGAGTCCCAGCCGATCTGCTCGCTGGTCGCAGCCCCCGTATAGCCGGCCGGCGTTTGATAGAACGGGTTGGCCTGCGTGCCCGTCTGGAAGGCGTTTGCGACCAGGGTGCCGCGCGACCTGCGGCCTCTCACATCGCGGGTGGAATAGAGCAGGTCGGCGTCCAGTTTCCACTTGTCGCCGAAATTCTGCTCGATCTTCATCATCGCATTGTTGCGGACGGTCTTGGGAATCAGGTCGGCATACTTCCAGTCCGAACACAGGAAATTGTTCTGGGTATTGGTGAGGCCCGAGCCGCCCGACGTGGCGTTAAGCCAGATCAGGCTCTGACCGGCCGGTTTCAGCGAGGCGGGCTCGCAGTTCAGGCTGGCGCGGTTCTTGGCGATCGGGGTCACGCCGGTATGGTCGGGATAGGTCCAGGGGCGCGCGGTATCCGCGAGCGCGCCCTGGCGGGTGAAGCTGTAGGCGAACAGCGCGCTGCCTGTATCCCAGGTCGAGCCGGTCAGGAAACCCAGATTGAGATCCTGCTTGCCGTCGGCGAAGCCGGCATTGCCGGTCATCTCGACACCATCGAAATGCTTGCGGGTGATGAAGTTGACCACGCCGGCGACCGCGTCGGAGCCGTACACCGCCGACACGCCATCGGCCAGCACTTCGACGCGCTCGACCATATTGATGGGGATCATGTTGGGATCGACGAAGGAATGGTTGGTGCCGGAGGTCGGCGCGCGGTGACCGTCGATCAGGGTCAGGGTCGAGGTCGAGGCGCTTTGGCCCAGCTGATGGATGAGCGCCTGCTGGGTGCCTTGGCCGGTCGAGCCGCCATCCACCTGGCCCATGCCCATCAGCTGGGGCACGCTGGCCAGGATGCCGGTCACGCTGGTCGCGCCTGTCGCCTTGATGTCAGCCTGGGTGACGGTGGTGACGGAGGATCCGACCGGCGCGGCGCCGCGAATGCTGGTACCGGTGACGGTCACTTCCTCGACCGGCGCGGCCGCGGCGGTCTGCGCCTGTGCGGCGGAGGTCCAGGCCGCCGAGACGGTGAGCGCCAGCACGGAAGCCGTCATTGTGAAGCGGTGAAAGCGATGACTCATGGCAGTCCCCTCTGTACCCGGCGTCGATCGCGCCGATGTTTTATCCCTTGCGATACGGTCATCGCCTCCCGGAACAGTCAATTCGTCGCGCGCAGCGCGTTTCACCCCGTGAAATGGGTTTGTCAGGCCGGGCAATGACATCGCGCGTATGCTGCAGCGCAACGCGCGGTGTCTTCGCCGTCGCGTCAAATAAAATCGGAGCTGCGTTTTATACCGTCGAATGCCCCGCGCCTGCGGCCTTGCCGGGTGCGCGACTTGCCCCTAGCCTCAAAAAAAGTCGAAACAAAAAAATGGGAGGATCACTTGGATAGACGTGCCTGTCTGACCTTGACGGCGCTGGGCGCCGCGGGGCTTGCAATGACCCTGCCGGCGCGCGCCGCCGCCTTGCCCATCATCCTGTATGTCGATCTGTCGGTCGATCCCGCGCGCGAGAAGGAATTCCTGGACGCCTATCACAACCACTTCAAGCCGGTTGCCAAGACGCATGAAGGCTATGTCGATCTCACCGTCGCCAGGATCGACAAGGTGCTGCAGGGCGCCGCCCCCGCCAAAAGCGTCAACTACCGCTTCCAGCTCACCTGGCAGAGCGAGGCGCTGCGCCAGAAATGGGTCGCCTCGGCAGAGCATGTCGCCAACTGGCCGCTGCTGGAAAAGACACTGACCAACAAGAACTACACCGTCATTCTCACCCACGCCGTATGAGGACTTCGATGCGCAAACTCACGCTTGCCTTGCTTGCCTGTATCGCCGCCGTACCCGCCTATGGCCAATCCATCAAGAAGCTCGATCCCGCGCTGGACGCCGTCATTGCGCCCGGCGCCAGGATCGAAAAGGTCGCCACCGGCTTCCTGTTCACCGAAGGCCCCATGTGGCGCAGCGGCAAGCTGTGGTTCTCCGACGTCAAGGGCGACAAGGTCCGCACCCTGACGCCGGACGGCAAGGTCACGGTGGTGCTGAAGGATTCCGGCGGCGTCAAGGATGCCTCGCCCAACTTCTTCCTGGGCTCCAATGCCATGGTGACCGACAAGGACGGCTCGATCCTGCTCACCCGCATGGCGATCGGCACTATCGAGCGCATGGATGACAAGGGCAATCTCAAGCCCTTCCTCTCCAAGTACCAGGGCAAGCGGCTCAACAGCCCCAACGACCTGGTCTTCACCAAGGACGGCGCGCTGTGGATCACCGACCCGCCCTTCGGCCTGCCCAAGATGGATGCCGATCCCAAGAAGGAACTGAAGTTCAATCCGGTGTGGCGCTATGCCGGCGGCAAGCTGACGCCGGCCATCACCGACATGACCGCGCCCAACGGTATCGCCTTCTCGCCCGACGAGAAGATCCTCTATGTCTCCAACTCCATGCCCAAGATGTATGTGCGGGCCTATGACGTTGGGGCGAACGGCGCGCTGTCCAATCCGCGCAACCTGATCAGCTATCCGGCGCCCAATCCGGCCGACGTGCCTGATGGCATGAAGGTGGACAGCGCCGGCAATATCTGGAGCTCGGGTCCGGGCGGCGTGCGAATCATCTCGCCCACTGGAAAAGTGCTGGGCCAGCTGGTGATCCCGGAAACCGTCGCCAACCTGGCCTTCGCGGAAGACGGCAAGACCGTCTATCTGACGGGCTCGACCAGCATCTATCGCCTGCACAGCAAGATCGCCGGCGAGCTGCCGCTTTACTACAGGCCCTGACATGACCCGTTTCGCACAGATCCTGTTGTGCGCCGTGCTGGCTTTGGGCGGGGCGATCAGCCCCGCCCTGGCCGCCGGGCGTTATATTGCCTATGTCGGCACCTACACGGGCGAAAAGAGCAAGGGCATCTATGCCCTGCGGCTCGATCCCGCCAGCGGCAAGTTTGAATCGCTGGGCCTGCAGGCCGAAGTGGACAGTCCGTCCTTCGTGGCGACGGATCCGCATCACCGCTTTCTTTATGCCCTGACGGAACGCACCAGCCGCCAGGATGCCACCGGCTACCTCAGCAGCTATGCCATCGATCCCGCCACGGGCGCGCTGCGCCTGATCAACAAGGTCGCGGCCAACGGCACCACCACCGGCCATCTGGCGGTGGACGGCACCGGCCGCTGGTTGCTGGTGGCCAATTACGGCAGCGGCAGCGTCGCGGTGTTTGCGCTGGGCGCCGATGGCAGCGTCGGGGCGATGACCGACTTCAAGCAGCATGAGGGTTCAAGCGTCGATGCCAGGCGGCAGAAAGGCCCGCATCCGCATGAAGTGGTGCTGTCGTCCGACAACCGCTTCGCCTTCGTGCCGGACCTGGGCCTGGACAAGGTCTTTGTGTACCGGCTCGATACGGCTGCCGGCAAGCTGACGGCGGCCGAGCCCGCGCCGGTTCCGCCCGGCTTCGGTCCGCGCCACATGATCTTCGGGCGCGGTGAAAAGTTCGCCTATGTGCTGGGCGAGATGGGCTCCAAGGTCATCGTCCTGGCCTATGACAAGGCCAGCGGCGCCCTGACACCGGTCCAGACCATCGCCACCATTCCCGCCGACTTCAAGGGCGAGAACAATTCGGCGGAACTGGCGCTGGATGCCTCGGGGCGTTTTCTCTACGCCACCAACCGGGGCCATGACAGCGTCAGCGTCTTTGCCATCCACCCCCGGACCGGCCAGCTCGACCTGCTGCAGGTCGAGCCATCGGGCGGCAAGATTCCGCGCGGCATGACCATCGATCCGGCGGGCACGCATCTTCTGGCGGGCAACCAGGACAGCGACGGCATCGCGGTTTTCAACCGCGACAAGGCGAGCGGCAAGCTCACCGCCACCGGCCAGGTCCTGGATATCCCCTCGCCGGTCTGCATCCTGTTCGTGCCGCTGGACGGCAACTGACAAGACAAATCGTGCCGGTCGGCGCAAGCGCCGGCCGGCACATTTTCGGTGCGGTCGCGCGGATTATTTGCCCGATCAACCGCGGCCAAACGCTTCCATCAGCGCGCTGACGTTCCGACGCTGTTGCGCCTTTCGCGGAGCGGCTTGATGTCTTCCAGCCTAGGGTCTACATACCCCCATAGGGTATACTCCCCAAGCGCGGAAATCTTCGATGGCAAACCCGGAAAATCAGGCCCACGAAGTGGTGGCGACGGTCAAAGACCCCGTTTGCGGCATGCGCGTCGACCCAGCCACCGCGCAGCATCGCGCTGACCATGGCGGCGAGACCCATTTCTTCTGCAGCGCCGGCTGCCAGGCGAAGTTCCTCACGGACCCGGAAAAATACCTCACCCCCGGCGACGCGGCGCACCAACATCATCACGATCCCGAAGGATCGTCCGAAAGCGCAGACATAATCTACACCTGCCCGATGCATCCCCAGATCCGGCACAAGGGACCAGGGCATTGCCCCATCTGCGGCATGGCGCTCGAACCGCTCAACGCAAGCAAAGCAGACGGCCCCAACCCCGAACTGATCGACATGACACGGCGCTTTTGGGCCGGGCTGGTGCTGGCGCTGCCGGTTTTCCTGCTGGAAATGGGCAGCCATCTCTTCGATCTGCATCACCTGATCGCGCCGCAGATTTCCATCTGGGTTCAGTTCGCGCTCAGCACGCCGGTCGTGCTGTGGGCGGGCTGGCCCTTCTTCGTGCGGGACTGGGTTTCCCTGGTGAACCGTTCGCTCAACATGTTCACGCTGATCGCGCTGGGCATTGGCGCCGCCTATGGCTACAGCCTTGTGGCGACACTGGCGCCGGGAATTTTCCCCGCCGCGCTGCGCATGGATGGCGTTGTGCCGGTCTATTACGAGGCCGCCGCCGTCATTACCGTTCTGGTGCTGCTGGGGCAGGTTTTCGAGTTGCGGGCCCGCGCCGGGACGGGCAGCGCCATCCGCGCGCTCCTGGACCTGGCGCCGCCGCGCGCCACGCGGCTGCGCGACGATGGCGGCGAAGAGGATGTTGCGCTTGATGGCGTGCAGGTGGGCGATCGCCTTCGGGTCAAGCCCGGCGGCCGTGTGCCGGTGGACGGCACGGTCATCCAGGGCGCCAGCGCGGTCGATGAATCCATGGTGACCGGCGAATCCCTCCCCGTGGAAAAGGAGACCGGCGCCAGACTGATCGGCGGGACGGTGAATGGCACCGGCGTACTGGTCATGCGCGCGGAAAAAGTCGGCGCCGACACCGTGCTGGCGCGCATCGTCACGATGGTGTCGGAGGCGCAGCGCAGCCGGGCGCCAATCCAGCGCCTTGCCGACCGGGTCTCGGCCTGGTTCGTACCGGCGGTGATTGCCGTTGCCATTGCGGCGTTTGCCGGCTGGATGATCTGGGGCGCGCAGCCGGCCTTCGCCAATGCGATGGTGGCGGCCGTGTCGGTGGTCATCATCGCCTGCCCCTGCGCGCTCGGGCTGGCGACGCCCATGTCCATCATGGTGGGCGTCGGCAAGGGCGCGGGCGCCGGCATCCTCATCAAGAATGCCGAGGCGCTGGAACGGCTCGAGAAGGTCGATACGCTGCTGGTGGACAAGACCGGCACCTTGACCGAAGGCCGGCCCCGGCTGATCGCGATCGTGCCGGCGGACGGATTTGACGAAGCCGTGGTGCTGGCGCTGGCCGCCAGCCTGGAACGCTCCAGCGAACATCCCTTGGCCGCCGCCATCCTGGCGGCGGCCAAGGATCGCAATCTCGGGCTGGACGATGTTGGGGATTTCCGGTCCGTGACCGGCAAGGGCATTACCGGCACGATTGGCGGCAAGCGCGTGGCCGTGGGCACGGTGCAATTGCTCAAGGAACTGGATGTCAGCACCGGCACACTGGATGCCCGCGCGGACGCACTGCGGCGGGATGGGGCCACGGCCATGTTCGTGGCAGTGGATGGCCATGCTGCCGGCATCCTGGCCATTGCCGATCCGATCAAACAATCGACGTCGGCGGCACTCGCCCAGCTGCGGGCGGCAAACATCCGCATCGTGATGCTGACCGGGGACAACCGCACCACCGCCGAGGCCGTGGCCGCCAGGCTCGGCATCACGGAGGTCGAGGCCGGCATCCTGCCCGATGGCAAGAACGCCGTGGTGCGCCGGTTGCGCAGCGAAGGCCGCATCGTGGCGATGGCGGGCGACGGCGTGAATGACGCCCCCGCTTTGGCCGAAGCCGATATCGGCATCGCCATGGGCACCGGCACCGATGTCGCCATTCAGAGCGCGGGAATTACGCTGGTGAAAGGCGATCTGGCCGGGATCGTCCGGGCGCGCACCCTGAGCCGGGCCACCATGCGCAACATCCGCCAGAATCTGGTGCTCGCCTTCGTCTACAATGTGATCGGGATACCGATTGCGGCGGGGGCGCTCTATCCGGCCTTCGGCCTGCTGCTCAGCCCCGTCATCGCGGCGGCTGCCATGAGCCTCAGCTCGATCTCGGTGATCGGCAACGCGCTGCGGCTGCGCTGGCTGACGCTGGCGTGACGGGCCCGAAACACCGGCATCGACCGGCGATAGCCAACGCTAGCCCCACCACACCTCACCCGGCGCGAGATGTGCCTTGGCGACGTCCGGGTTGATCTCGATCCCCAGGCCTGGCTTGTCCTCGATGTGGAAATAGCCGTCTTTCCAGATCGGGCCTTCATGGAGGACCAGGGTCGGCCACCAGTCGACCCATTTCGCCAACTCATGGATGCGGAAGTTGCGCATCGAGGCCGCCGCATGGGCTGACGCGATGGTGCCGATCGGACTGGCGGGATTGTGCGCCGCCGTCCAGATGCCATAGACATCCGCGAGATCCGAAACGCGCTTGGCCTCGAACAGCCCGCCCATCTTGGGTATGTCCAGATGCACGCCGGCGCAGCCCTGCTGGATGATCAGGTCCTTGAACCCCGCAAGCAGGTACAGATTCTCCCCGGTGCAGATCGGCGTGTTGGTGGCGCGCGAAACCCGCACCATGGTCTCGATATTCTCGGGCGGGGTGGGATCTTCCACCCACATCGGGCGCACATGTTCCAGCGCGTTGCAGTATTTGATCGCGTCATTAACCGAATATTTCCAGTGACACTCGATCGCCATGTCGATGTCGGGACCGATGGCCGCCCGCACCCGGTCCATGCGGTCAACCAGCCGGTCGATGTCCTTGTTGGTGAGCTGGTTGGTATAGGGGTCGTGTCCCGGCTCCGAATAGCCGGGGTCCGCGGTACGCGGCACGCTGTCGCCCTGAAACTTGAACGCGGTGAATCCATAGGGATTGTTGGCCCTGACCTGCGCCGCCTGGTCGCCCCAGGCCCTGGGATCGGCGGGATTCTTTTCCGGCGCGGTCAGGGTGCGATAGAAACGCACCTTGTCGCGGAAACGCCCGCCCAGCAGATCGCACACCGGAACCCCCAGCAGGCGCCCCGCCAAGTCCCACAACGCGATCTCGACGCCGGACGAGGCATGAACGGTCACGCCGCCGATGGCGCCATAGCCGCCATTGAGAAACAGCAGCTTGGTCGCCAACTTGACCACATTGAGCGGATCTTCCCCGATCAGCTGTTCGCGGAAACGGTTCAGCACCATGTCCTTCAGCCCCGGCCCCCAATAGCCTTCGCCGATGCCGTATACGCCCGCGTCGGTTTCGATCTTGATCAGGTTCCAGTCCCAGGTGCCCCGGATCACCATTACCTTCACGTCGGTGATCCTGACCTTCCGGCGCAGCGCTTCGGCCCTGGCCTGGAATGGCAGGGCAAAGCAGGACATGGCGCCGAGACTGGCGAGAAGTTTGCGGCGATCCATTAAACAGCTCCGTGGCGGAAAAGAGCGGCCCAGGGCTCGAAAATCCGAACCCTGGGCCGCGATTGCACTGATCTTACAGGCTCCTACATCCGCAGGCGAACGCCCAGGGTGTAATAACGGCCGATGGCGTCGTCACCGGGCACAAAGCCGCCGAACAGGCCCGGCACGCCCGAGCTGCCGCCATTGGCGCCATACGGGGTGGGCTGTTTGTCGAAGGCATTCTCGACCGTCAGGTAATAGGACAGCGCACCCAGATTGTAGGTGACTGTGAGGTTCGTGTAGGCGGCCGAAGGCAGATAGGCCGGCGAATAAACCTGTGTGCGGTCGGAATTCCAGCGCGTCTTGCCGTGGTACTTTTCCAGGATGTCTAGCGAGAGATCGCCCCAGATATACTTCAGGAACAGCGAGTTCTTGAACCCCGGCGACCCTGCGATGTTGGCGGCGTTCAGGACCGGCGCGCCGGCAAACTGAACGGTCTTCAACATGGGCTGGTAGCTGGAGAGCAGGCGCGCCGCAAAATGGCCTGGCCCGATATCCGACTGGTAGTTCATCTCGACATCGACGCCCTCGGTATTGATGGACTGGACATTGAGGCCCTGGCTGATGAACGCGGTCACGAAGTTGGCGGCGCTGCGGTCGGCGAACGGCAGCGGACGCTGGATCAGCGCGCAATAGGGCGAGGTGCCGTTGCTCGCTTCGCACAGATTCTGGACCGTCGTGCTCTGGCCCTGGATCGTGGTGATGGCGTTGCCAATCTTGGTTTTGTAATAGTCGGCGGAGATGCTGAAGTCTTCCAGCCAGGCCGGACGATAGACGACACCGGCCGTCAGGGTGTTGGCCTTTTCCGGCTGCAGGTTGGGATTGGAGTTGGTGATGAAGGGCGCCTGGCCGACAATGCCGGTATGGTTGTCGGTCACGCCCGCCGGGTTGACCAGCTGCGGTGCGAAGAGATCGTTCAGGTTGGGCGCGCGTATGTCGAGCGAGCGGGTTGCCCGGAAGCTCAGTTCGTCGTTTGCGTGCCATTCCAGACCGATCTTCCAGGTCTGAACATCGCCATTGGTGTTGTAATAGGTGTAACGCCCGGCGGCATTCAGATCGAGGCTCTGGACGAAAGGCAGGTCCTTGAGCAAGGGCACATTCACTTCCAGCGCCCCTTCGGTCACGGACTGATTCACGCTGGGCGGATTTTCGTTGGCGACAACATTGGAAATATAGAGAAGCGTTGTTCCCTGAACGCAGTTGAAGCGAAGGCCGGTGCAATCAAGCTTCGACGTCGGCTGGGCGTTGCTCTGCAGGCTGAATGTCGTGGTGCGGTACTCCCCGCTGATGGCCATGTTGACCGGACCGGCCCAATCGTCAAAGGGCGAGCCGCTGACGCTGCCGCCCACATCGTTCAATGTGGTGATGGAATGATACTTGGTGGTGACCAGGATATAGTTCAGCGCCTGCGCACTTTCGGAGGTTGGCCAGAACAGGTTCAGGGGCTGGCATCCCGGATAGAGGGTGGGGTTGGTCAGCGTGACATTGCACACCACCTGGCCCGTCGTGGGGCTGACAACCGCGTCAAGCGCCGCATAGGCCCGGCCGAGGTCGATATTGGCGTTGTTGCGGGTGTACTGCTCGTTGGAATTGAAGACGTAGGACAGGTCCCATTTGTACTTGCCGATATTGCCGCTGACGCCGCTGTTGATGAGATAGGCCGTCGTCCAGGTATCCGGCTGCAGCGGCGGCGCCTGGGTCATGATTTTGCTGAAGTTGAACTTTGTAACGCCCGCGCCGGTCATCGCGGCCTGCTGGGCCGGCGAGAGGAAGGCGTTGGTGGCGCTCAGGGAGATGTTTCGGAATTCGTTGCTCTGATGATTGTTTTCGTTCTGGTCCAGGGTCGACGAGGCTGAGACATAGGCCTGGATGCCGTTGCCGAAATCATAATCGAACCGGGCATAGGCCTGTCCCATCTTGGTTTTCGCGACGAGCGACGCCTGGTAGTAGTAGCCGCCATCGCCGCCGCTTTCGATGCCGCTGACGACCGCCGTTCCGTGATTGTAAGGCGTAAGCTGGCCGTTCGTGGCAAAATTCAGCCCCGCCAGCGGATTGCCGGTATTGCCCGTGGCGGTGATATAGCCGCCGAAGCTGGTGCTGTTCAGCCGCGTGTTATAGACGATGTGGTCCGGGCTGGCTATCGTGCCCGCGCCTTGGAGGGTGATGACCTGCTGCGCCCAGGGCCGTTGCAGCTTGTCGTTCCAGGCAATGCCCGCATTGTCGTAATATTCGAGGCTGCCTTCGATATGGCCCCGGCCGCCCAGGACATCCTCGCCGGCGGCCACGCCGACCTTCACGTTCTTGCCATCGGCATATTCCGACAGGCCGCCCTGCAGGTACGCCTTGACGCCGTTGAAGTTCTTGTCGGTGATGAAGTTGACCACGCCGGAGATGGCGTCCGAGCCGTAAACCGCGGACACGCCGCCCGTCACGATGTCAACGCGCTGCAACAACATGCTCGGGATGATATCGGCATTGATCACGCCTGTCGGGGTCGTGGAAGCGATGCGGCGCCCGTCATACAGAACCAGCGTCCTGGTGATGCCGATGCTGCGCAGGTTGAACTCATGCGCGGCATTGTTCTGTGAACTGTTGCCGGGATTGGCCTGGGGTCCGATATTGCCGTTGAACACCGGCAAAGCCTGCAGTCCGTCAAATACCGTCGCCGGCGCGGTTGCGGTGATGTCGCTGGTGGAAATGACCGTCACGGGCGTCGGACTGTCATTGCCGTTGGTGATGACGCGCGAACCGGTCACGACGACCTGCTCGGTGGGTTCGGCCGTGCCCTGCGCGTGCGCGGCGGACAGGGCGCCCATGACAATGGCGACCGTCGAGACACCGAGTTTCAGATATTTGCGATGCATGATTTCCCCCAGGATATTTCGGACCTTGAATGGCCCATTGAAGACATGAAGCCGCTCACGCCACGGCGGTCGCCGCACGCTCGCACCAGACAAACAGAACCCTCCCGGCCGAAGCCGGGGCAGGTATCAATCTTTCGCGATTTTCCCGCGTCGCATTCGGACCGACGCCATGACCGCAGATGCGGGGAAGCTGTCGAAGCTCCACCGAAGCACAATGAAATGCCGGTTGTTCTGCAAGATCCCGCCCTCTGTTTTTATAGCTCTTATCCTTGAGACGGGTGTCGACCGAAAAAACGTGACAGTTTTTTGTAGCGGCCTTGGATTCCCAGGGGGCTGTCGGCGGACATTTTGCACGCCAGCCGAAGCCGCGCGCCTCAGCCCATGTTCAGACGCACGCCAAG
>JAQGLO010000104.1 GCA_028292825.1 Alphaproteobacteria bacterium
ATGCCCTTCAAACGCGCCGAATTCATGCCGCATCAGGATGAGGGAGCGCTGAGGGTGCGGGCGACGATGCCCTACAAGATTTCTTACGATGAATCGGCACGGATCACGCCCACGATACGCGACATCCTGCGATCCTTTCCCGAAGTGACCAAGGTTGCGTCGGAACTGGGACGGCCGGATGACGGCACCGATCCGACCGGCTTCTTCAATGTCGAATTCTTCGTCGACCTCAAGCCCTATGACCAGTGGACCGGCAGCTATCGGACCAAGGCGGCGCTCACCGAGGCCATCAACAAGAAGCTCGAATCCTTTCCCGGGATCATCTTCAACTATACCCAGCCCGCCGAGGATGCGGTGGACGAGGCCGAGACCGGCCTGAAGAGCGCCCTGGCGGTCAAGGTGTTCGGCTCCGACCTCAACACGCTCCAGTTGAAAGGCAAGGCCATCAAGCAGGTTCTGGAGAAGGTGCGCGGCATCCGCGAGGTGACCCTGGTGCAGGAGCTGGGACAGCCCAGCCTCACCATCAAGATCAACCGCGCCGCGATCGCCCGCTATGGCGTGAATGTCGACGACATCAACAGCCTGATCCAGACCGCCATTGGCGGCGATGTGGCGACGCAGGTGGTGCAGCAGGAAAAGCAGTTCGACCTGATCGTGCGCCTGGACCAGAAATACCGCGACAATCCCGAAGAGATCGGCAACATCCCCGTCGCCACGCCGGCCGGGCAGCAGATCCCGCTGCGCGAACTGGCCGACATCCAGGTGGCCAAGGGCGCCTCCTTCATCTACCGCCAGGACAATTCACGCTATATCGGCGTGCAGTTCTCGGTGGAGGGCCGCGACCTGGCTGGCGCGGTCGAAGACGCCATGCGCCAGGTCAATGCCAAGGTTACGTTGCCCGAGGGCTACCGGCTGGACTGGGGCGGGGAATATACCGAATACACCGCGTCCCGCGCCCAGATGAACATCATCCTGCCGCTGACCCTGTTCCTCATCTTCCTGCTGCTGTTCGTGCTCTACAGCAACTTCAAGTTCCCCTTCATCACGGTGCTGGGCGTCCTGCTGTCGGCGCCGGTGGGCGGATTGGTGGCGCTGTGGCTGACGGGGACGCCGTTCTCCGCGTCCTCGGGAATCGGCTTCCTGGCCCTGTTCGGGGTCTCGGTGCAGACGGCCATCGTCTATATCTCCTATGTCAACGAGCTGCGCCGCGATGGCGTGCCCGTGGCCGAGGCGGTGCGGGAGGCGGCCATCCTGCGGCTGCGTCCCATCATGATGACGGCCCTGGTGGCGGCGCTGGGCCTGTTGCCGGCAGCCCTGGCCACCGGGGTCGGCACGGATTCCCAGCGGCCCTTCGCCCTGGTCATCGTCAGCGGCCTGTTCTCGCGCCTGCTGATCAGCATCTTCCTGATGCCCGTGCTCTACGCGCTCGCTGCCGGGCGGGATGACCGTCTCGAAGTATAGGGCCGGAGAAAATCCGTCCAATGGCGGGCGGCGGACTAGCCCAGCGCACTGCGAAAAACGAATTGGGCCAGGTGCGCAACAAGGACTGCGACCGCCAGCATGAACGGCGCCGCGACAATGGCGTGAAGGCCGTTGCTGATGCGTTCATTGGTCTTGTTCATTTTCATGCTCCGATTGTGAAGTTGCCGGATCGGCAACATCGGCACACTAGACCGGGACTTTTCGGATGTCGGTCAGGTGATCGCAAGCGGATCGCAAAGTAATCGAAAGGCTATGCCGCCTTGACCGTGACCACGGCGCGCCTTGCCAGCTCGCGCAAATTCAGCGGCTTCACGGGCTTGCAGAATTGATTCAACTGGAAACGGGCCAGGTCATATTCAATGACCTGCTCGTCGGCATCCGCCTTGATGCGGGAAATCAACCGGCTCGCAAGTTCCTCGACTTCGTCCCGCGAGACATTTTGCGGCAGATCCATCTCCATCCAGAGAAAGCCCGCTATGACCTCGTTGAGGATCATGTATCTGGGCGAAAACCGGATCTTTCCCCATTTCGTCGTATTGGCAGGGACAGGTGGTTTGGCGGACGCGGTCATGCATGTCATGCGCCCAGCTTAACCGCCGGCGCAAAAGCGCGGGTAAGATGTTCGGCAGAGAAGCGTAAGGAAACTGAAAGGGCTGCTGACATTTTCGCGGTCACGGTGCAGCATGCGGTCATCAAGGGGATTGGCCGTGCACGTATTGTTGATCGATGACGATCCCAAATTGAGCGAGATGCTGAAGGAGTATCTTGAGGGGGAAGGCGTCCGTACAACCGCCGTCTTCGATGGAAAGAACGGCGCTGCGGCGGCGCTCTCCGGCCAATATGATGCCATCATCCTGGACATCATGCTGCCGGGCATCGACGGCAATGAAGTGCTGCGGCAGATACGGCTGAAAAGCGCCATACCCATCATCATGCTCACCGCCAAAGGCGGGGATGTCGACCGCGTGGTCGGCCTGGAAATGGGGGCGGACGACTATGTCGCCAAGCCCTATTTTCCCAGGGAGCTTGTCGCCCGCTTGCGGGCGGTGATGCGCCGTCACCGCGAACCGGATAGCGCGGCAAACGATACCGTCCAGAAGCTGGGACCGTTGGAGCTGACGCCGTCGAAACGCGAAGTCCTGTGGGACGGAAAGCCGTTCGAACTGACGACATCGGAATTCGATCTTCTCGATTGCCTGCTGCGTTCGGGCGAGGCCGTGTCCAGCAAGGAGGACTTGTCGCAAAAGGTGCTGGGCCGCCCCCACGAAGTCTATGACCGCAGCATTGACGTCCATGTCAGCAATCTGCGCAAGAAATTGGCGACCCGCACAAGCAACGCCGTGGAAGTCGAAACCATCCGGGGCATTGGCTACCGCATAAGGCTTGCGCCATGAAGCAGCGTTTGCTTTGGAAAATCCTGGTCGGTTTCTGGATCACCTTCTTCTTGATGAGTCAGGGAATCTGGCTGCTCTTTACCTTGCTGCGCCCGGTCCCCGAACACACAAGGGCCATGGCGCGGGTATCTGTTTCGCTCGCAGCGGCGGCCATCGCATTCGGCGGCGACCGGGCATTCGAAGCAGAACGCGCGAAATGGCCGGAAGAAACGCGCAGGCAGCTGGTTGCGGCGCCTGCGTTACAGCCCCAGTCCGCGGAGGGGACGCTGGCGACACAGCTGGTCAAGGCGCCGGACGGCGTGGCCTACCGCATTTCCTATCGCGTTCCTCCCGAGAGCGGCCGTGGATTTTTTGCGATCCCCAAGGAAATACTGATTGTCGCGCTGGTCGGCGGCCTGTTGTTCAGCACCATCCTGGCCTGGTATCTCACGCGTCCGATATCGCGGATGCGCGACGGGTTCGGGCGGCTTGCGCAGGGGGACTTCAAGCTGCGCCTTGGTCCGGCGATGGGACGCCGCCGGGATGAGATCGCGGATCTGGCGCATCATTTCGACAGCATGGCCATCCGCCTCGAAGAACTGGTTGCCGCCCGCGACCGGCTGTTGGCGGATGTTTCCCACGAACTGCGGACACCCTTGTCGCGCCTCAATCTGGCGATCGGCCTGGCCAGGCAAGACCCCGCCAAGCTGGCGGTTTCGCTCGATCGCATCACGCTTGAGGCCGAGAAGCTCGATGAAATGGTGGGCGAGTTGCTCACCCTGGCGAAGCTCGAAAGCGGCCACATCAGAAGCGACAGCTATTTCAGCTTTCTGGAAGTGATCAAGGCCGTCATCAAGGATGCCTGTTACGAAGCGGCGGCCAAGGGCATCACCGTGTCGCTTGCGATCGAGCCCGAGGACGAGGCCCTGGAATGGCTTGTCCGGGGCGATGGCAAGCTGATGAACCGGGCGGTCGAGAACATTGTCAGAAACGCGCTGCGATACTCGCCGGAGGGGGCCGAAGTGACCGTGACCTTGCAGATGCGGCCGGGACAATTCCACCTGACCGTCACCGACGAGGGGCCGGGCATTGCCGACATCGCCATCAGTTCCCTGTTCAAGCCGTTCGGCATTTCCGCGGATGGCTTCGGTTTTGGCCTGGGCCTGGCGATTGCCCAGCGCGCAATCGCGGTCAATGGCGGGACCATCACGGTGAGGAACAGGGATCAGCGCGGTCTTGAAGTTGCGGTCATGCTTCCGGCTGCCGGCACGACAGGCGCATAGCGATATACCGGCCGCCTGCGCAGCGGATAATGGTGGGCGCGACAGGGATTGAACCTGTGACCCCTCCCGTGTGAAGGGAGTGCTCTCCCGCTGAGCTACGCGCCCGGTCGCCCGGAAAATTGGCGGAGGGGCGCAGGCTATACGGGGAGCAGCACCCGCCCGTCAAGCCGCGCCACCCGCCCGTCCCGCCCGGCCCCGGCACCCCAGATCGGGGGTGTTTTCCGCATCCCGCTTTTCGGCCTAGTGTGCGGCGCCATCCCACGGATTCCCGCCATGAAACTCTCCCGCCGCGACCTTCTGGCCAGCGCCGCCGCCACCGCCTTTGTGCCGGGGGCGGCCTTTGCCGCAACCGGCGGCGATGCCCCGGTCAACGCCCTGTTCGCCGACCTGTCGGACGCGATCCTCACCGACAGTCCCGAAACCGCCACCAGCCTGGCGCTGGACAAGGGCAAGCGGGCGGGGCTGAAGGCCAGGCTGTCCGACGCCTCCTGGGCGCACACCGCGCACGACCATGTCTTCTGTTCGGACTGGCTGGCCAGGCTGAAGGCGGTGCCTGCCGCCGGCCTCTCCCCCGACGCCGCGCTGAACAAGGCCGTCACCGAATATGCGCTGGAGCTGGGCCAGGGCGGCGGCCGCTTTGCCTTCGGCCAGAACACCCTCAATGCAGCGATGGGCGAATCCGCCGGGCCTTATGTGGTGAGCCAGCAGAGCGGCAGCTATGCCAGCACCGCCGAATTCCTCGACAGCCAGCACAGCATCCAGACCAGGGCCGACGCCGAAGCCTGGCTGAGCCGCATGGAGGATTTCGCCCGGGTGCTGGACCAGGAAACCGGCCGCATCCAGCGCGATGCCGGCCTGGGCGTGGTGATGCCCGATTTCCTGATGGCCAACACCCTGGGCCAGATGGACGCGTCCCTGAAGATGCCGGCGGCGCAGCAGCGCATCGTCACTTCGCTCGCCGCCAAGACCAAGGCGCTGGGCGACTACGCGCCGCAGGCCACCAAGATCACCGCCGACAAGATTTTGCCCGCGCTGGCCCGCCAGCAGGCGGCGCTCCGGGCGCTGAAGCCCACCCATGATGCCGGCGTATGGAAGCTGAAGGACGGCGAGGCCTATTACGCCTGGCTGCTCAAGGTCGGCACCACCACCACCATGACCGCCGACGAGGTCCACAAGATGGGCCTGGAGCAGAATGCCGAGCTGGAAGCGCGCATGGACGGCCTGCTCAAGCAGCAAGGCCTCAGCAAGGGCACGGTCGGCGAGCGCATGACGGCGCTGTCGCACGATCCCAAGAACCTGTTTCCGGAAACCGACGCCGGCCGCGACCAGGTCATCGCCTATCTCAACAAGCTGATCGGCCAGACCCGCGGCCAGATGCCCAAGCTGTCGGCGCTCAACCTGAAGGCGCCGGTCGTGGTCAAGCGGGTGCCGCCCGATATCCAGGACGGCGCCGCCCAGGGTTACATGAATCCCGGCTCGCTGGATGGCTCGCGGCCGTCGATCTATTACATCAACCTCAAGCATGTCTCGACCTGGCCGCGCTATGCGCTGCCCACCCTCACCCATCACGAAGGCATTCCCGGCCATGCCTGGCAGGGCGCTTACCTGACGGAAACCGGCAAGCTGCCGCTGATCCGCATCCTGCTCAGCGGTTTCAATGCTTACGTAGAAGGCTGGGCGCTCTATGCCGAACAACTGACCGACGAGATCGGCATGTATGAAGACGATCCTCTTGGCCGCCTGGGCTGGCTGGCCGGGCAGAAGATGCGCGCCGGGCGCCTGGTGGTGGATACCGGCCTGCATGCCAAGCGCTGGACGCGCGAGCATGCGATCGACTGGTTCCAGAACTGCACCGGCAGCCCGCGCGCCGGCGTCACCAGCGAAGTGGACCGCTATTGCGCCTCGCCGGGCCAGGCCTGCGGCTACAAGGTCGGCCATACCGAACTGGTGCGGCTGCGCGAAAAGATGAAGGCGACGCTGGGGCCGAAGTTCGACCTGCGCGATTACAACGACACCGTGGTCAAGGCCGGCGCGGTGCCGCTGACCGTGCTGGCGCAGGTGATCGACGCCCACACCGCCATGCTGGCACGCTGATTACTGCGCGGTCGGCACCGTCAGCGTCGCACCATCGGGGGCCACGAACACCGCCAGCAGGCTGGCGGGTTCGCTGGTGCTGGCATTCTCGCTGATGAGATGGGTGGCGCCGGGCGCTTCGAAGAAGCTTTCGCCCGGTCCATAGACCTTCACCGGCCCGAGGGTGGAAACCTGCGAGCGGATATGGCCGCTGACGACATAGGCAAAGACGCTGCCGGCATGGTGGTGCGAGCCCGACTTGCCGCCGGGCGGATAGCTCACCAGCACTGCCGTCAGCGTCTGGCCCGGCACATTGGGCAGGGCTTGCGACAGCACCGGCTTGACCTCTGATTTCGGTTGGGCGAGCGCCGGCGCCGCCAGCAGCAGCAAAGACAGGATCATTGTCGCGCGCATGGTCATCTCAGCCTTCGATGAAGGCCAGCAGGTCGGCGTTGATGGTCGGCGCGTGCGTGGTGATCATGCCGTGGGGAAAGTCCTTGTAGGTCTTCAGGGTGCCGTTCTGCAGCAGCTTGGCCGACAGCGGCCCGGCATCGGCATAGGGCACGATCTGGTCGTCCTCACTGTGCAGTACCAGCACCGGCACGGTGATCTGCTTCAGGTCTTCGGTGAAATCGGTCTGGGAGAAGGCGACGATGCCGTCGTAATGCGCTTTGGCGCCGCCCATCATGCCCTGGCGCCACCAGTTCTGGATGATGGCTTCTGAGGCTTTCGCGCCCGGCCGTTGTAGCCGTAGAACGGCCCCTCCGGCAGGTCGCGATAGAATTTCGTGCGGGAGGCTGCGAGCTGCGCCTGCAGGTCGTCGAACACGGACTTCGGCAGGCCACCGGGATTGTTCGGCGTCTTCACCATGAGCGGCGGCACGGCGCTGATGACGGCCGCCTTGGCGACGCGGCTTTCGCCGTGACGCCCGAGATAGGCCACGACCTCGCCGCCGCCGGTGGAGTGGCCGACGTGCACGGCGTTCTTCAGGTCGAGATGCGCCGTCAATGCCGCGAGGTCGGCCGCGTAATGATCCATGTCATGGCCGTCC
>JAQGLO010000047.1 GCA_028292825.1 Alphaproteobacteria bacterium
ACTTTGGGGCTCACCGCCTGCCTGCAGGCCGGGCGCCTGATGGAGCAGGGTCATCTGGCGGCGGAAGCGATCAGCCTGCTTAAGCGCAACAATGCCGGTAAGGCGCTGGACATCGCGCGGGCCGCGCGCGACATGCATGGCGCCAACGGCGTGGCCGACGATTATCATGTGGTGCGGCACATGCTGAACCTGGAAGCCGTCAACACCTATGAAGGCACCCACGACATCCATGCCCTGGTGCTGGGCCGCGGCCAGACCGGCATTTCGGCTTTCTAGTTGTGAAACGCCAGTGCGATCACACTGGCGCGGCGCCCCGCCAGCGGGCATAAAGCGGCGCATGACCAGTCTCGCCGCCCCGAACGTCGTCAATGTCCATGACCTGCGCCGCCTGGCCCGCGCCCGGCTGCCGGATGCGGTGTTCGATTATCTGGACGGCGCCGCCGACGATGAAGTGACCCTGCAAGACAGCACCCGCGCCTTCCGCGAAGTGCTGTTCAAGCCGCGCTTTGCGGTGGCGACACCGGCCTGCGACCTGGGCGTGACCGTGCTGGGCCACACGCTGGACCTGCCCTTTATTCTGGCGCCGATCGGGTATTCGCGCCTGATGCATCCACGCGGCGAACTGGCGGCGTCGAAAGCGGCCGGCAAGCACGGCACCGCCTATATCCTGTCCACCATGTCGGGCCACACCATCGAAGACGTGAAGGCGCAGTCCAACGGGCCTAAATTTTATCAATTGTATCTCGCGGGCGGGCGCGACGCTGCGGAAGCCGCGATTCGCCGCGCCAAGGCCGCCGGCTACACGGCGCTGTTCGTCACCATCGACACGCCGGTGGCCGGCAACCGCGAGCGCGACGTGCGCAACGGCATGAAGGCGCTGATGGGCACCAATCCCTTCGCCAAGCTGAAATACCTTCCCAACATCCTGATGCACCCGCGCTGGCTGGCAGCGTTCCTCGCCGATGGCATGACGCGGCCGTTTCCCAACATCGTCGTCCCCGGTTCGGGTCCGCTGGCGGCGGTGGACGTGGCCGCCGCGCTGGAATCGGCGCAGGTCAGCTGGACCGACCTCAAATGGATTCGCGATGTGTGGGACGGTCCCATCGTCATGAAGGGCGTGATGACGGCCGACGATGCGCGCCGCTCGGTCGATTACGGCGCCCAGGGCATCGTGGTTTCCACCCATGCCGGCCGCCAGCTGGACGGCGTGGCGGGATCGTTGCGCGTACTGCCCGGCATTGTCGAAGCGGTGGGCCACCAGACCGAAGTCCTGTTCGACGGCGGCATCCGCCGCGGCGCTGATGTGGTGCGGGCGATGGCGCTGGGCGCCAGGGCCTGTCTGCTGGGGCGTGGTTATGCTTACGGCATGGCGGCGGCCGGCGATGCCGGTGTCGAGCGCGCCATCGAGATTTTCCGCGCCGATATCGTGCGCACCCTGAAGCTGCTGGGCGCCGCGAGCATCCGCGATGTGAATGCGGAGCATGTCTGGCACAAGCCGGACTTCCGGGTGGACTGAGCGGCCGGCTCAGAATCCCATTTTCGCCAGTTCCCGCTTGATGGCGGCGACGGTCTTGAAATCGGCATGTTCCGGCTTTTCGCCGTCCCGGTCGCATTCGCAGCTGTGCCGGTTGAAATGCGCGCTCAGCGATTTCAGATAGGTGACCTGCGCGGCATCGGGCGGAACGTCATCGAAGATGCGGACTTCGTAGAGCGTGCCCGAAACATCGGCATGCTGGACGGGCCAGCTGAGCAGCACGATCAGCTCCTTTGCCGGATCCTTGTCGGCATTGGCGAAGGCGATGGCCTCGATCTTTGCCGTGCCGCCTTCCTCTTCGCCGGTCGTCACTTTGCGTTGGCGATAGCCGCCGCCCGGCATTTTCTCAAGCGCCACCAGCTCCCGGTCCTCTTCCTGCTCACCGCCGGGGATGGGCTGGACTATGGAATAGTCGACGAACAGGAAAGGCTGGCCGTTCCAGGTAACAGGGGTCACGAGGGAACTCTCGCGGCTGGCGGGCGGGACTGCGACCCGGCGGGCGAAATCCTCAAGATGTTCGCCCGGTCCGGGTGTGGGCAGGCCCGGCTGGGCCCATGCCGGCGCGCTGCCAAGCAATACAAGGGGTAGCGCGAGACGCATGCAAACCTTGTTCATGTCACCAGCCCTGATCGCCGAAGTGCGCGGTATAAAGTGGCCCGGCTTCGGCCTTGATCTGCGCGCCCAGTTTCAGCCCAAGCGCGCGCGCCGTCGCCGGCGCATCGCCGCCCAGGGCCACGCTTTCGCGGCGCCGCCAGCAATGCCGGCCGTCCGGCGTCAGCACTTCGCCCAGGAAGGTGAGGGTGTCATTCGCGATGGTCGCCATCGCCGCGATCGGCGTGCGGCAGGAACCGTCCAGCGCTTCCAGGAAGCTGCGTTCCGCCGTGGTGGTGATGGCATGTTCGGTGATGTTCAGCGGTGCCAGCAGCGCCAGTGTCTTCTCGTCGCCTTCGCGCGCGGTGATCGCCAGCGCGCCCTGTCCCGGTGCGGGCGGCATGGCATCGGCATCCACCACCGACGCCACATGCTGCTGCAGCCCCAGTCGATTCAATCCCGCCAGTGCGAGATATGTCGCGTCAAAGGCGCCGCTTTCAATCTTGGCCAGCCGCGTTTCCACCCGCCCGCGCAGCAGCTCCACTTTCAGGTCGGGCCGCAGATGCAGGGTCTGGGCCTGGCGCCGCAGCGAGGCGGTGCCCACCGTCGCTCCCTGCGGCAAATCCATCAGCGTCTTGGCTTTCCGCGCGATAAAGGCGTCGCGCGGGTCCTCGCGCGCCGGCACACAGGCCAGCACGATGCCGGGGGGCATGCGGGTGGGCAGGTCCTTCATGGAATGGACGGCGCAATCGATGCGGCCGTCCAGCAGCGCTTCGTCCAGTTCCTTGGTGAACAGGCCCTTGCCGCCTTCTTCCGACAGCCGGCCGGTGATCCGGTCACCGCTGGTGACAAAGGTCACGATCGCGCTGTCATCCAGCCCCAGCATCGCCGCCACGGCGCGTGCCTGCACCAGCGCCAGCGGCGAGCCGCGCGAACCGATCTTCATGTCCACTCCGCGAGCGGCGGCATGGAGGACAGGATCGCTTCCACATTGCCGCCGGTCTTCAGGCCGAAAGTGGTGCCACGGTCGTACAGGAGATTGAACTCGACATAGCGGCCGCGCCACTTGGCCTGTTCGTGGCGCTCGGCCTCGCTCCAGCTTTCGCCCATGCGGCGGCGGATGATGGCGGGCTGGATATCCAGAAACGCTTCGCCCACCGCTTTGGTGAAATCGAAATCGCGGCTCCAGTCACCGCTGTCATGATGGTCATAGAATATCCCGCCCACGCCGCGCGGCTCGCCGCGATGCGGCAACCAGAAATATTCGTCGGCCCAAGTCTTGTACCTGGCGAACCAGCCCGGATCGAAACCGTCGCAGGCCTGCTTCAGCCGGGCGTGAAAATCCACCGCATCGGGATGGGCTTCGTCGCGCGCCGCATCCAGCGTGGGGTTGAGGTCCGCGCCGCCGCCGAACCAGCCCTCCGTCGTCACGATCATGCGGGTGTTCATGTGCACCGCGGGAACGCGCGGGTTGCGCATATGCGCGATGAGGCTGATGCCGCTGGCCCAGAAGCGCGGGTCTTCGCTGGCGCCCTTCACATTCCTGGCGAATTCCGGCGAGAAGCTGCCGAACACGGTGGAGGTGTGCACGCCCACCTTCTCGAACAGCCGGCCGCGCATCATGCCCATGACGCCGCCGCCCTCATTGTTGGCGCGGGCCCAAGGTGTCTTCTCGAACCGACCCGCCGCGCCGGGATAGAGGCTCGCGGGCGCTTCATCTTCCAGCGCCTCGAACGCCGCGATGATGCGGCTCTGCAGGGATTCGAACCAGGCGCGCGCCTGTATTTTGCGGTGTTCCAGATCACTCATGGCCCGCGCTTTTAACCGGTCCGCCCCGCTGGCACCATTGTTTTTGGGGCCGCACCCGGCCATCATTCCAGGCAACAAGCTCGGATAACCGGGCGACGGGGGAAGGCATGAAACACATCACCGCGATTTTGCTGATCGGCGCTGCCTCCACGGCGGCATGGGCAGCCGACCATCCCGGTCAGAAATTCCACCTGCGGCCTTCTGACCTGCCCAAGCCCTATGCCACCCCGGCCGTGGCCAACAACAACACCGTGATGCCGCGCCCGGAAGGCCGCGTGCCCGATGCGCCAAGGGGCTTCAAGGTCACGGTCTATGCCACGGGGCTCACCATCGCCCGTTTCCTGGCGGTGGCGCCCAATGGCGACGTCTTCCTGTCGGAACGCCTGCCCAACAAGATCACCCTGTTGCGGGATACCAGGGGCACGGGCGTGGCCGACGCGCGCTTCACTTTTGCCGACGGGCTGAAGAATCCATCCGGCATCGCGGTGCATGATGGTTACGTTTACATCAGCGACCAGAATGCGGTGTGGCGCACGCCCTATGTCGCGGGCGCGGTCCATGCCGGCAAGCTGGAGAAGGTGACCAAAGCCCCCGACCTGCGCACCACCAGCATGCACGGAACCCGCAACATCGCCTTCGACAAGGACGGCGCGCTGTTCGTGGAAATGGGCAGCCGCGACAATGTCAGCGATTTCCGCCCCGGCGCCGAAGTGTTCCAGGTGAAGGATGGCGAACTGGTCAGCTATGCCAGCGGCATCCGCAATCCGGTGGGCGTGGCGTTCCAGCCCGGCACGAACAATCTGTTCGTCGCGGCCAACGAACGCGACGGTCTGGGCGACAGGCTGGCGCCGGACTATTTCACCAGCGTCCAGCCGGGTGGCTTCTATGGCTATCCCTACAGCTACACCGGCAGGATTCCCGATCCCGATTTCGGCGACAAGCGCCCCGACCTGGTGGCGAAGGCCATCACACCGGACGTGCTGTTCCCCGCCCACAGCGCGCCGACCGGCATGCTGTTCTACACCGGCGATAACTTCCCTGCGGAATATAAGGGCGACGTCTTTGTCTCGTTGCACGGTTCGTGGAACACGTCGAAACCAACTGGCTACAAAGTCGTGCGCATCCGCTTCAAGGACGGCAAGCCCGACGGCGGCTACGAGAATTTCCTCACCGGCTTCTGGGACGGCAAGACCAGTCCGGCCAGGGTCTGGGGCCGCCCGGTCGGGTTGGCCATCGCGAAGGATGGCAGCCTGCTGGTGGCCGACGATGTCGGCCAGACGGTGTGGAAAGTCACATATACAGGGAAGAAATGATGTTCGACCGCCGCACAGTCGTCACCGGCGCGATGGCGCTTGCCGCCGCGCCCGCCTTTGCCAAGGACCCCAGGGTGAATTTCACCGTGCCCGACGGCGCCTGCGACTGCCACCATCACATCTATGATCCGCGTTTCCCCTATCAACCCAATGCAGTGTTGAAGCCGCCTTACGCCACGGTGCAGGATTACCGCGCCGCGCAGAAGAAGCTGGGCACCAGCCGCAATGTGATGGTGCAGCCCAGCACCTATGGCACCGACAATTCCTGTTTGCTCGACGTGCTGGCCCAGATGGGCGATGCGGCCCGCGCGGTGTGCGTCGTCAATGCCAGCGTCACCGATGCCGAATTGAAAAAGCTGCATGCCGCCGGCGTGCGCGGGGTGCGCATCCAGTTCGGGCTGGGCAATCCGGTGGCGGCGGACGAGGTGCTGCCGCTGGCCAAACGCATCGCCTCCCTGGGCTGGCACATCCAGACCAACATGCCGGCGGAGCAGCTGGTGGCGATGGAATCGCTGCTGCTGTCGCTGCCATGTCCGGTGATCGTCGATCATCTGGGCCGCGCCACCGATATCGGCCAGCCGCAATATGATACGGTGCGCAGGCTGCTGCAGTCCGGCCATGGCTGGGTGAAGCTGTCGGGCGCTTATCTCTATGGCGGCGGCACGGCGCCGGGCTATGCCGGCGCCAGCCGGGCGGCAAAGGGCTATATTGCCACCGCGCCCGACCGCTGCGTCTGGGGCAGCGACTGGCCGCATCCTGACGCCACCAAGACCCTGAACCCGGTGGCGATGCCCGATGACGTGACGCTTATCGACCTGGTGCCCGGCTGGGTCCCGGACGAGAAACTGCGCCACCGCATCCTGGTGGAGAATCCGGAAAAGTTTTACGGTTTCGATCCGAAGCAGCGGCCCAAGGCGTTGTAGCCACTGTCCGCTTTGGAACAAATCGTCGTGGTCCCGCTTATCTTGGCGGGAGCGGCATTTCAGGCAGGGTTTTCATGATACGCAAATTTCTGATCGGTCTGGCGGCAGCAGCCGCCATCATTTGTGTCGCCGCACCCGCGGCGGAGGCCCAATATTGGGGCGGTCATCGTTATTGCTGGTATGACGGCGGCTGGCATGGCCCGGGCTATTATCGCTGCGGCTGGCGCTTGCGTCATGGCTTCGGCTGGGGCGGCGGCATCGGCTGGAATGGCTGGGGCGGCGGCGGACATTACCGCGGCGGTTATCATGGCGGCGGCTTTGGCGGCGGTCATCACGGCGGCGGGGGCTTCCATGGCGGTGGCCACGGTGGCAGCCATGGCGGCAATCATGGCGGCGGCGGCCATCACCGCTAACCGGCGAGCGATACAAAGACTTCTTCGATCGCCTTGCGAAACCTGTCGCTGTCGAACAAAGGCGTGGTGCTGTGGTTGCGTGCCAGCTTGGCGCGTGTCGCGGCCAGCAGCGCCGGATTCTTCGCCAGCTCCAGTGCCAGGTCTTCATACTGGCCAAACGAGGTGGTCACCAGCTCCGGCATGTCGATCGCCTTCAGCAGGCTGGCGGCGACCCGGCCGGGAAAGGCCTTGCCGATGCAGGTGACCAGCGGCAGGCCGGCATACAGCGCGTCGCTGGCGGTGGTGTGGGCATTGTAGGGCAGGGTGTCGAGGAACAGGTCCGCCACCCGGTGCCGCGCCAGATGATGGGACGGTGGCAGTTTGGGCGCGAACACCAGCCGCGCGGGATCGATGCCGCGTGCTTGCGCTTCCCGGCGCAGATTGTCGGCATGCGGCCCATCCAACAGCCACAACACACTGCCCTCCACCTGCGCCAGCAAGCGCATCCAGATGTCGAACAACGCGGGAGTGATCTTCCAGCCGTTGTTGAAGCAGCAGAAGACAAAGCCTTCCGCCGGCAATCCGGCCTCGGCGCGCGTCGGCGCGGGTGGGATTTCACGCGTCGCGTCATTGGCCTGGTAGCAGTCGGGCAGATGGATGATCTTCTCGCTGAAGAAGGGCTGCTGATCGGCCGGCAGCACGATGCGGTCCGCCAGCACCACATCCATGAATGGTGCCCCGGTGGTGCCGGGATAGACCAGGTAGCTCACCTGCACCGGCACGGCATGGTGGGCGAAGATGCCGGGCCGCGCATCCTGGGTATGGCCATTCAGGTCCACCGCGATGTCGATCTCCAGGGCGCGCAGCAGTTTCGCCACCGCAAGATCGCTGCGCCCGCGCACATCCTCGAACCGGTCGAACGCCTTCACCAGCCGCGCCCGCAAGGCGCTGCCGTCATCGGGCCCAAAGGCGATGGCGGTCACCTCGAAACGGCTGCGGTCATGGCGCTCGAACAGCTCCGCCAGCAGCTGCGCCGTGGGATGCTGGTGGAAATCGGCCGACAGATAAGCCAACCGGATCTTGTCATGCCGGTAGCGTCCCTGCGCCAGCGGCGGCACCGGTGGCAGGATGCGGCGAATATAACTCTCCGCACACTGCCGCTGCAGCGCCGCGTCGTCGCCATAGCCCAGCAGGGTGAAGGGCTGGATCACCGCCCGCCCCGTCACCACCGCCTGCGCAACTTGCGGCGCCAGGCTTGCCGTGCGCGGCCAGTCGCACAGCGCCAGCGCCGTGCGCGCGACGCCGTTCAGGGCGTGGGGATGGTCCGGGCTCGCGGCCAGCGCTGCCTCATAGCTTCGCAGCGCCTCATCCGGCCGCTGCAGGTCGGTCAGGATATTGCCGCGCAGATACAGCGCCTCGCCAAAGCCCGGTTTCGCCGCCAGCGCCACATCCACCGCCGCCAGCGCGTCATCGAAGCGTTTCATGTCCCACAGCAGCATGGCGCGGTTGGTCAGCGCATTCACATGCCCCGGCGCCAGCGCCAGCGCGCGTTCGATGCTGGCCATTGCCTCGTCCAGCCGCCTGAGGCCGCGCAGCACCGTGGCGCGATTGTTCCAGACGGCGACCAGGTCGTGCTGCCGCGCCAGTGCGCGGTCATAGGACGCCAGCGCTTCTTCCAGCCGCTTGAAATCCGACAGCAGGTTGCCGCGATTGTAGAGCGCCGGCACCAGCCCCGGATTGCCCGCCAGCGCCTGGTCATAGCGAGCCAGCGCCTCGCTTTTGCGGCCCAGCCGGTTCAGCAGATTGCCGTGATTGACCAGCATCTCGGGCACCGGCGCGCGGGCCAGCGCCTCGCGGTACAGCCGGTCGGCATCCACCAGATTGCCCGCGGCCTGCGCCGCCGCGGCGGCGGTGAAAAGCTGCTGCGGATCCCCGGCAATGGTCATGTGCGGCACTATAGCAAGCGTGCGCCATCCGCGCACGGCAGATAGGGGAATTTCATCATTGACCCGCATCGCCGCCGTCCGGGAGAATGGGTCATGCTGAAAACCTGCCTCGCTGTCCTGCTGCTGCTGGTCGTACTGCCCGCGCGGAGCGACGATGCCCTCAGCCCCGCCGCCAACAGCGCCTTCCTGGCGGCCAATGCCGCCAAGCCCGGCACCATCACCCGTCCCAGCGGCCTGCAATACCGCGTCCTGCGCAATGGTTTCGGCAAGCGTCCCGGCGGCAATGACATTGTGCGCCTGTCCTACAGCATGAAGCTGATCGATGGCCGAACGGTGGATTCCACGGCGCCCACCTTGCCGACCGCCGTCGCCATGGCGACCGTCAATATCCGCGGCCTCAGCGAGGCGCTGCAGCTGATGCATGAAGGCGATCGCTGGCAGGTGGTCATGCCGGCCGCATTGGGCTTTGGCGTGCATGACGCTGCCGGCGGCACCATCCCCGCGAACCAGACCTTGGTGATGGACCTGACCCTGGTCTCCGCCGCCCCGCAGCAGCCGGGACAGACGCTGCCGGACAATCCGCTCTCGGTCTGGTCCAATGGCCGCGAAATGGGCGGCGCGCTGACCATTCATCCCGCGCCATGACGGGGAAAACCGTCATTGTGGTTGGCGGCGGCCTCAGCGGGGCGCTGTTCGGACTCAAGCTGCACCGTGCCCGGCCCGGCTGGCGCATCGTGGTGGTGGAGCCCAAGAAAAAGCTGGGGCGCGGAATCGCCTATGGCGCGTGTGGGCCGCAGCATTTGTTGAACGTGCCGGTATCGCGCATGGAGGTGGGACTCACCCCCGGCTTCGCCCAATGGCTGGAGCCGCAGCGCGCTGCCATCGCCGAGGCGCTGGTGGAAAGCCAGCTCGATCTGGCGGCGGCCTTCGTGCCGCGCCGCCTGTTCGGCGATTACATGGAAGAGCGGGTCGGCGAGGCCCTGTCGCGGAAGGCCCGCAGCGGCTTCACGGCGGTGCGCGGTGAGGCGGTGCGGCTGCTGGAGGATGGGCGCGGCGTGCTGCTGACCGACGGGCGCGAGATCAGCGCCGATATCGTGGTGCTGGCGATGGGCAACCTGCCGCCGCGGCCGCCGGGCGGTCCGGACCGCTGGCTTTATGACACCGGCTATTTCATTCCCGATCCCTGGGCGGCGGACGCCTTCAGCGACATCGATCCCGGCGAGCCTTTGCTGCTGATCGGCGCCGGCCTCACCATGGTCGATATCGCCCTGCGCCTTTCCGCCGAAGGCCATCGCGGCAAGATGCTGGCGGTGTCGCGGCGCGGCCTGGTGCCCCGGCAGCACAAGGGCGGCGGCGCCTGGCCTGAATTCCTGCACGACAAGATTCCGGCCACGCCTCTGGCCTTGACCCGGCTGATCCGCGCCGAGATCGCGAACGCCGCGGCGCAAGGCATTCCCTGGCAGCGCGTGTTCGATGCCGCCCGTCCGGCGGTGCCGGCGGTGTGGGAAAGCTGGAGCGACCGGCACCGCCGCCAGTTCCTGCGCCATCTGCGGCCGCGCTGGGACATTCATCGCCACCGCACCGCCCCCCGGATCGGCACGGCGCTGGACCGGCTCCTGGACAGCGGCCAGCTGGACATCATTTCGGGCCGCATCGCCGGCTACCACGAAGCCGACATGAATCTGGATGTGTCGCTCAAGCTGCGCGGCGGTGCAGCGCGCGATTTCCGCTGCGGCCATGTCGTGAACTGCACCGGGCCGGGCTCGGACTTCGACAAGATCGCCATCCCGCTGATCGCAGACCTGCGCGCACGGCGGCTGGTGACGCCCGACGCGCTGGGCGTGGGCTTCGAGACCCGCGACTGCGCCGTGCTGGACGGGGCCGGCAAGCCGTCCACCTGGCTGTTCGCGCTGGGGCCGCTGACCCGGCCAGCCTGGTGGGAGATTACCGCCGTGCCGGAAATCAACCTGCAGGTCGAACGCCTGGTCGCCCAGATCACCCAGGAAAAGGCGGCCGAACCGCTGACCACCGCCGATTTCTTCGGCATGGGTGAGGGCATCTGATTATACCCTTCGGGTAACTTGACCCCGGTCCTGCAACGGCTGTCACATGCAGCCGATATTTTTCTGTTTCACGAACGAGGACCCCCATGCCCTTCATCACCACCCAGGACGGCACCGAGATTTTCTACAAGGACTGGGGCACCGGCACGCCCATCGTCTTTTCCCATGGCTGGCCGCTGTCGGCCGACGACTGGGATCCGCAGATGCTGTTCTTCCTGAACAAGGGCTACCGCGTCATCGCCCATGACCGGCGCGGCCATGGCCGCAGCAGCCAGACCAGCGGCGGCCATGACATGGACCATTATTCCGCCGACCTGGCGGCGCTGACTGCGCATCTCGATCTGAAGGGCGCCATCCATGTCGGCCATTCCACCGGCGGCGGCGAGGTGGTCGCCTATATCGCCCGCTACGGCCAGCCCCAGGGCCGCGTCGCCAAGGGCTGCATCATCAGCGCGGTGCCACCGCTGATGGTCCAGACGCCGGCCAATCCCGGCGGCCTGCCCAAGTCGGTGTTCGACGGCTTGCAGGCGCAGCTCGCCGCCAATCGCGCGGAATTCTATCTCGCCTTGCCGTCAGGGCCCTTCTACGGCTTCAACCGCCCCGGCATCGAAACCCAGCAAGGCCTGGTCCGCAATTGGTGGCGCCAGGGCATGATGGGCGGCGCCAAGGCGCATTATGACGGCGTTGTGGCCTTCTCACAGACGGATTTTACCGAGGATCTCAAGAAGATCACGACACCGACGCTGGTGATGCACAGCGAGGACGATCAGATCGTTCCCTACGCCGATGCTGGGCCGTTGTCGGCAAAGCTGCTGAAGAACGGGACACTGAAAACCTACAAGAACTTCCCGCACGGCATGCCCACTACGGAGGCGGAAACAATCAATTCCGACCTGTTGGCGTTTCTTAAGCTCTAAGAATATGGCTCGTCAGAAGAACTCGTGGGTTGATTCGGGCT
>JAQGLO010000134.1 GCA_028292825.1 Alphaproteobacteria bacterium
ACGTTTTCGGCCTCAACCAGCGGACCGTGGAGTCGCTGCAGGCCCAGCAGCAGGCCGTGCGCTTCCAGATGATCGCGGCGCAGATCACGCTGAGCACCAATGTCGTCGCCGCCGCCATCCAGGTGGGATCCCTGGAAGCGCAGGTCGCGGCCACCCGCGAGCAGATCGCGCTGAACACCCATATGGTCGAAATCCTGCGCTACCAGCTGGGCAAGGGGTATGCGAGCCGGATCGATGTCGCGGCGCAGGAAACCCAGCTGGCGCAAGTCACCGCCACCCTGCCCGCGCTCATCAAGCAACTGGCGCAGCAGCGCGACCTGCTGGCGGTGCTGGCCGGCCGCTTTCCCAGCCAGGCGCCAAGCGAGAAATTCGCCCTTGCCGACCTGCAACTGCCCCGGGATATTCCCCTGAGCCTGCCCTCCCAGCTGGTGGAACAGCGGCCGGATGTGCTGCAGGCGGAGGCCAACATGCATTCCGCCAGCGCCCAGATCGGCGTTGCCGTCGCCAACCGGCTGCCGAACATCACCCTGACCGGAAATGCCGGCAGCTCGGCGCTCGCCATTGGCGAGGTCTTTGGACCGGGCACCGGCTTCTGGAATATCGGCGCGGCGCTGGCCACGCCCCTGTTCGATGGCGGCACCCTGCTCCACCAGGAAAAGGCGGCGCGGGCCACCTATGTGCAAGCCTCCGAACAGTATCGCAGCACGGTCCTCACCGCCTTCCAGAATGTCGCCGACACGCTGGCGGCGCTGCAGCAGGATGCCGAGGGCCTGAAGGCCGACGCTGCCGCCGCGGACGCCGCCAAGGTGACGCTGGACTTGACGCAGCGCCAGCACCGCGACGGCTATGCCGGGACCCTGCCCCTGCTCAATGCCGAGCAGGCCTATCAGCAGGCCAGGATCAACCTGGTGCAGGCCCAGGCCAATCGCTATGCCGATACGGCGGCGCTGTTCCAGGCGCTTGGCGGGGGATGGTGGCATCGCGTGGAGCTCGCCAGGGACACAAATGAAAACTAGATCATGCGCCACGTCACAGGCCGTCGCGGCGACCATGATGGTGCTGGTCGCCGCCTGCTCCCCCAAGGATGACAGCAAGCCGCCGGCCGGCACGCCGGCCAATGCCACCCTGACGGCGGCGCAGCAGCAGCATCTGCGCTTCTATACGGTGACGACGTCCCGCTATCACCGCACCATCGACACCACCGGCGTGGTGGATTTCGACAATGACCAGGCCACCAGCGTGCTGGCGCCGTTTTCCGGACCGGTCACGAAGCTGCTGGTGGAACCCGGGCAGAAAGTCACCAAGGGCCAACCGCTGGCGATCGTGGATTCGCCCGACTATGCCGCCGCCGTCAGCGCTTACAGCAAGGCGCTGGCCACCGCCCGCACCAACCGCAAGCTGGCCGATGCGGACAAGGACCTGTTGCAGCATGAGGGCGTCTCCGAACGCGAGGCCCAGCAGGCGCAGACCGATGCCGCCAATGCCGAGGCGGATCGCGATTCCGCGCTCAAGGCGCTGGTATCGCTGAATGTCGATCCCCGGACCATCAAGGACATCGAACAGGGCCGCCTGCATGCGCGCATCGAGGGCGTCATTCGCGCGCCCATCGCCGGGACGGTGGCGGAACGGCTGATCACGCCGGGACAGCTGCTGCAGGCCGGAACCACGCCCAGCTTCACGATTGCCGATCTTTCCCGCGTCTGGGTCATGGCGCAGATATTCGGCTCCGATCTCGCCTCGCTGCAGGTCGGCGACCAGGCCAGGATTGTCGCGGACACCTCTGCGCATGACGTCACCGGAACGGTGGAGAACATCTCGGCCCTGGTGAATCCCGATACCCGCTCGGTGCAGGCGCGCGTCGCGGTGGACAACCGCGACCAGCTGCTGAAGAAGCAGGCCTATGTGCATGTCCTGATCCAGGCGCGGCGGGAGAGCGAGGGCCTTCTTGTGCCGGTGTCGGCCGTGCTGCGCGACGATGAAAACCTGCCCTTCGTGTATGTCGTCCAGCAGGACGGCAGTTTCGCGCGCCGCCATGTGACGCTGGGCCTTCGGGCGGGCGACCGTTACGCCATTCCCGCCGGCGTCAGGACCGGTGACCGGATCGTGGTCGACGGGGCCCTCTTCGTTCAGTTCATGCAAAGTCAATGAGCGACCACCCGCCTGCCGGCGAAGGCGCGCCGCGACCGCCTTCGATCATGAACCGTGTCGTGGGCTCGTCGCTGGGCCAGCCGCTTCTGGTCATCCTGATGACCCTGGTGCTGATCGGCGCGGGGACGCGGGCGCTGGACCGCCTGCCGGTGGATGCCTATCCGGACCTGTCGCCGCCCATGGTCGAGGTCGTCACCCAGTGGCCGGGTCATGCCGCCGAAGAGGTCGAGCGCCTGATCACGGTGCCGGTCGAGGTGGGGATGACCGGCATTCCCCAGACCGCGACCGTGCGGTCCATCTCGCTCTATGGCCTGTCGGATGTCCGCTTCACCTTCCAGAACGGCACCGACAAGTATTTCGCGCGCCAGGAGGTTTTCAACCGCATCCCGGACGTCAGCCTGCCGACCGGCATCGCCCCTTCGGTCTCGCCGCTGTCCTCGCCGTCCGGGCTGATCTATCGCTATGTCCTGCAAAGCCCCGACCGCTCGCCGACCGAACTGAAGACCTTCGAGGACTGGATCGTCGAGCCGCAGTTCAAGTCGGTCGCCGGCGTGGCGGATGATTCCGGCTTCGGCGGCGGCACCATGCAGTATCAGGTGGTGCTCGATCCGGCCCGCATCGCCGGGGTCGGCCTGTCGGTGGCGCAGGTCCAGAGCGCGCTGGCCGCCAACAACAGCAATGCCGGCGGCGGCTTCTATTCCCAGGGCGGCCAGTTCTATTACGTGCGCGGCCTGGGACGCATCGAGACGCCGGAGGATATCGGCAATGTCGTGATGGCGATGCACAACGGCACCCCGATCCTGCTGAAGGATGTGGGCAAGGTCGAGATCGGCATCGCGCCCCGGCTGGGCGAATTCGGCTTCGAGAAGCAGGACGATGCGGTGGAAGGCGTGATCCTGCTGCGCACCGGCGAGAAGACCCAGGATGTGCTCAAAGGGGTCGAGGCCAAGACCAGGGAACTGAACAGCCAGATCCTGCCCAAGGACATCAAGGTCGTTCCCTATTACGACCGCTCCGACCTGATCGCGATCACCACCCAGACCGTGCAGCAGAACCTGCTGCGCGGCATGCTGCTGGTGATGGTGATCCTGATATTCTTTCTCTACGATTTCCGCGCCGGCCTGATCGTCGCCACCACCATTCCCTTGTCGCTGCTGTTCGCCTTTGTCTGCCTGGACCTGCAGAACACTTCCGCCAACCTGCTGTCGATCGGCGCGATCGATTTCGGCATCCTGGTCGACGGCGCGGTGGTCATGGTCGAGAACATCTTCCGCCAGATCGCCGGGCGAAAGGACGAAAAGCGCAGCATCGCGGCGATCGTGCGCGACGCTGCCGCCGAGGTCGACCGGCCGCTTTTCTACGCCGTGGCGGTGATCGTGGTCAGCTTCCTGCCCATCTATGTCCTGTCCGGGCCTTCCGGCACCCTGTTCAAGCCCATGGCCGACACGATGGTGTTCGCGCTGGTAGGCTCGCTGGCCATCACCCTCACCCTGCTGCCGGTGCTGTGCGCCTGGTTCATGCGGGGCGGCGTGAAGGAACGGCGCAACGTTCCGTTTGAATGGCTCAAGGACCGCTATGCCGAGGGGCTGGATTTCTGCCTGGCGCGGCCGTGGGGAACGACCTTTGCCGCCGCCGCCGTGCTGGCCGCATCGCTGCTGCTGATGCCCTTCATCGGCGCCGAATTCATGCCGCACCTGGATGAGGGCGCGCTGTGGGTGCGGGCGACGATGCCCTACACCATCTCCTATGATGAATCGGCCCGGGTCACGCCCAGGATCCGCGACATCCTGCGATCCTTTCCCGAAGTGACCAAGGTTGCGTCGGAACTGGGCCGGCCCGATGACGGCACCGATCCCACCGGCTTCTTCAATGTCGAATTCTTTGTCGACCTCAAGCCCTATGACCAGTGGACCGGCAGCTACCGCACCAAGGCGGCGCTCACCGAGGCGATCAACCGCAAGCTGGAATCCTTTCCCGGGATCATCTTCAACTATACCCAGCCCGCCGAGGATGCGGTGGACGAGGCCGAGACCGGCCTGAAGAGCGCCCTGGCGGTCAAGGTGTTCGGCTCCGACCTCAACACCCTGCAGTTGAAAGGCAAGGCCATCAAGCAGGTGCTGGAGAAGGTGCGCGGCATTGGCGAGGTGACGCTGGTGCAGGAGCTTGGCCAGCCCAGCCTCACCATCAAGATCAACCGCGCCGCCATCGCCCGCTATGGCCTGAATGTCGATGACATCAACAGCCTGATCCAGACCGCCATCGGCGGCGACGTGGCCACCCAGGTGGTGCAGCAGGAAAAGCAGTTCGACCTG
>JAQGLO010000161.1 GCA_028292825.1 Alphaproteobacteria bacterium
TCCATTGCACCTTGGCGATTTCGGTTTCCACCGCCAGCACCTTGTCGGCGCGCGCCTGGGCATTGGGCAGGCCCGCCAGGGTCATCATGTCGGCGAGATATTTGCGGTAGGCCTCGCGCGTCTTCACAATGGTGGGCTCGGCCGAGGTGTAATAGTCGCGGTCCGGCATGCCCAGGCCGGACTGGTTGAGATTGACGGAATAATTGTTGGGGTTCTTGTCATCGACGCTGATGCCGATGCCATAGATGCTCTGGGTCGCCAGCTTGATCGAGCCCATGGCATGGGCGACATCCGCCAGCGTCTTCAGGCCGGCGAGATAGGCCAGGTCCTGCTGCACCGGCGCGAGGCCCTTGGCCTCGATGGAGGCGGTATCCACGAAGGTGTCATAGGCGTCGCGCAGCTTCTTTTCGTTGGCGCTGAGCTGGCCTTCCGGCTTGGCGTCCAGCTCGTTCACGATGGTCTTCAGCCGCTCCTCGCTGAGAATCTGCAGATCCTGGAAGGAACCGGTCGAGGACCGATCGGCGGGAATCTGCGCCGTTTTCAGCCAGCCGCCATTCACATGCAGGAAGAAATTGTCGCCGGGCTTCACGGCCGGATCGATGGAGGTGAGATCGACGCCCCACTTGCCCAGCTTGGGGGTGGTGACCGCCAGTGCGGGGGTTACGGCGATCAGGGCGCTGCACAGGAACAACAGGGCTTTGGTACGGGACATCGAATTCTCCGAAAAATGCAGGATGGAAGTCTAAGGGCGGATTTGCGGCTTTTCCAAGGGTCCGGTTTTTTCGGAAGGCGCTTCGACGATCACGCCGGGAGCAACGGTGCGATCCGCCAGTTTTGTGATCGAAACAGTCACGATGCTGCCCGGAACGAGCAGCTTTCTGTCGCCCAGGGTCAATGCCGTGACCGGGGTGCCGGGCAGCACTTCCACGACCGCATCGGCGCTGCAGGCGAGCGCACTGGCAAAGGGCACAGGCGCGGCGCGGCCTTCGCAAACGGTGCGCCCTTTGCCCGTGCCATTCAGCACAGCCCCCCGGTAATGCAGGGTCAGGGTGCCGTCGGCGGATTCCTTCGGTGTGGTGGGCTCGGCCTTGGTGACCGTGCCGTTGACCAGCAGGTGGTTGTTGTCGGTGAAGCGCCCCTCGCCCGTGCCGCGCAGGACCGGGGCATAGCGATAAACCTCCTGCGCCTTGAGCGTGCCGCCGCGGCCTTCCACCACCACGGCGCCGACATAGTCGCCAGATGCGATGGCGGCAAAGGCGGATTTTTCGCTGGCGACGAATTTGGTCTCGGGCATCAGGCTGACGGTGAGCGTGGGCGCACCAAGCGCCGCCGCGCCGGGCGGCGGGGCTTCGCTTTTCATCAACGGAGCCGAGGGCAGCCGCTCCAGCGTCATCACGGCGCCGTCAAAGGCGACAAGTTTCGCCTTGACGCGGGTCACCGGCTGGGCGCTCGCAACCACCGGGAAAAACTGCGCCGCGGTCATCACCGCGGCGCAGGCAATCAGACAATGTTTCTTCAATGACGCGGCTTCTGGAACTTGAGCATGAACTGGTTGGTCTTGCCCCGCACATCGGCTTCGAACACCCGCTCGGTGCCGGCATCGGCGGAATTGACCAGGTCCTTGCCTTCGGCGACCAGCTTGAAGCCTGCCGCTTCCACTTCCTTCTTGGTGGTGGACAGCTTGATGCGGTGGAGCTTTTCGGTGACGTCGTCGCCGGTGGTTTCGGCGGCTTCATGATCGATGATCACATAATAGCCGCCGGGCTTGAGCGACTTGAAGATCGCCTTGTTCACCTCGTTCACGTCCATCGCATAGGAGGCGTTGTGCATGTCGTGGTAATTGTCCGACGTCCACACCACGTCCACCGGCTGCGGCGTCACGAACTGCGCCAGCGGACCGTGGATTACGCCCAGATTCTTGTAGGTCGCCTTCAGGTCGGTGAACTGGGCGTCGGGATCCTTGCCCTGGTCCTTCAGCCGCTTGTCATACTGGACGCCGAAATAGGCATAGACGCGGCCACCCGGCTCGACCGCCCTGGCGAAGAGGCGGGTGAAATAGCCGCCGCCGGGCAGCAGGTCGACCACCACCTTGCCCGGGCCGATGCCGGCAAAGGCCAGCATCGCGGCCGGCTTGCGCAGGTCGTCGCGCTTGGTGTCGGCTTCGGGGCGGCCGCTGTCGGTGATGGCGGCCTTGATCGTGTCAGACTTGGCCATCACCAGCGTGCTGGAGGCCAGGAGGGCTGCGCCCGCCAGAAACAGAGTTGTACGCTTCATCTTCCCACTCCCTATTATTTTGTGGGCGGGAGCCTAGCCAGTTTAACAGCGGGGATGAAGGGGAAAGGCTGCCCTTTAAGCAGGCACTTCGATCGGGATGCCCGGCACCGTCTTGGAGGCATGGATCACCAGCGAGCTTTTCACGCCGGCCACGTTCTTCTCGGCCGTCACCGTGTCGGTGATGAAGGACTGGAAGGCCGACAGGTCGCGGGCCACGCATTTGAGGATGAAATCCACTTCCCCCGACAGCATGTGGCACTCGCGCACTTCGGGCCAGCGGCGGGCGCTTTCCTCAAAATGCTTGAGGTCGGCGTCCTTCTGGCTGGCCAGGCCGACAAAGACAAAGCCGGTGACTTCAAAGCCCAGCGCCTTGCCGTCCAGCTCGGCGTGATAGCCCTTGATGAAGCCCGCCTTTTCCAGCGCCCGGATGCGACGCAGGCAGGGCGGCGCGGTGATGCGGGCGCGGCGTGACAGTTCGACATTGGTGATGCGCCCATCCGCCTGCAGCTCGCTGAGGATGCGCAGGTCGATGGCGTCGAGCTTTCGGGTGTCCACGAATGTCCTGTTGAAAGGAAATTGCGCGCCCCTCATAACGCGCCCTCCGGTTGCGCGCAATAATATTTCTCGAATCGTGGGGTAACGGCCACAAGGCTGCGCCGAATGATGGAGGCATAAGCTTATGCACGGACTGGCCTTTTGAAGTGACTTGACCTTGGGCCTCGCCATTACAATATGACATGGCCAGACCCGCGAAACCCGCAACGCACACACGCCACACCATGACCGCAAACACCCCAAAACACTCCAAAGTCATCATCCTGGGCAGCGGCCCGGCCGGCTGCACCGCCGCCATCTATGCCGCCCGCGCCATGCTGGAGCCGACCCTGATTTCGGGCATCCAGCCGGGCGGCCAGCTGACCATCACCACCGAGGTCGAGAACTATCCCGGCTTTGCCGAGGCCATTCAGGGTCCCTGGCTGATGGACCAGATGCAGGAACAGGCCAAGGCGCTGGGGACCGACTTCGTCACCGACACCATTGCCAAGGTGGATCTGTCGCGCCGGCCCTTCACGCTGCTGGGCGACAGCGGCGACGTCTATACCGCCGACACCCTGATCATCGCCACGGGCGCGTCCGCCAACTGGCTGGGGCTGGAGAGCGAAGGCAAGTTCCAGGGCTTTGGCGTGTCGGCCTGCGCCACCTGCGACGGCTTCTTCTATCGTGGCAAGGACGTCGCCGTGGTCGGCGGCGGCAACACCGCCGTGGAAGAAGCGCTGTTCCTGACGAACTTCGCGGACAAGGTGACTTTGGTGCATCGCCGCGACTTTCTGCGCGCCGACAAGACCAACCAGGCGCGGCTGAACGCCAACCAGAAGATCGAAATCCTCTACGATAACGAGATCGCGGAAGTCCTGGGCACCGAAGAGCCCAAGGGTGTCACCGGCGTCAAGCTGCGCAACACCGTCACCGGTTCGCTGCATGAGCGCAAAGTCCACGGCCTGTTCATCGCCATCGGCCATTCGCCGGCGACCGCGCTGTTCCATGGCCAGCTGGAGATGGACGAGAGCGGCTACATCACCACCGCCCCCGACTCCACGCACACCAGCGTGGCGGGCGTGTTCGCGGCCGGCGATGTGAAGGACAAGATCTTCCGCCAGGCGGTAACGGCAGCGGGCATGGGCTGCATGGCGGCGCTGGAAGCCGAACGGTTCCTGGCGGGTACACATACGGGCGATTTGCCGGTTTAAGCTTTGAAGGGGGCCGTCATGGATTGGGACAAGCTTCGGATTTTCCACGCGGTGGCATCGGCGGGCAGCTTCACCCATGCCGGCCAGACGCTGGGCCTGTCGCAATCGGCGGTCAGCCGCCAGATCAGCGCCCTGGAAGAAGAGATTTCCACGCCCTTGTTCCAGCGCCATGCGCGCGGACTGACCCTCACCGATGAAGGCGAGTTGTTGTTCACCGCCGTGACCGATGTGCTGGGACGGCTGGCGGCAGCGGAAGAGGCCCTCAAGAATGTCCATGAAAGCCCGCGCGGCACCCTGAAGATCACGGCCAGCCACGGCATCGGCGCCTATTGGTTGCTGCCAAGGCTGGGCGCCTTCCTGGCGCAGTATCCGGAAGTGGAACTGCACCTGGTGATGGACGACAAGGAGCTCGATCTCGCCCAGCGCGAGGCCGACCTCGCCATCCGCATGCGCGCCCCGGTCCAGGCCGACCTGATCCAGCGCAAGCTGTTCACGGTACACTATCACATGTACGCCTCCAAGACGTACCTCGCCGCGCATCCCGCACCGACCACGCTGGAAGAGATCGCCGACCATACCATCATCGTCTATGGCGAGACGGCAGGGCCGGAAATCCGCGACATCAACTGGTTGCTGGAGGCCTACAAGAAGAACGCCAAGCCGGGCAATGCTGGCAAGATCATCCGCATCAACAACATCACCGGCATCCTGCAGGCCACCGAAGCGGGCCTGGGCATCGGCGTGGTACCTGATTATGTCGCCGCCCAGCATCCCAGCCTGGAGCGGGTGCTGCCTGACGTGGCGGCGCCGGGCTTTGACGTGCATCTGGTCTATGCCGACGCCCTGCGCCAGTCCAAGCGCGTGGCGGCGTTCCGGGATTTCGCCGTCAAAAGTTCTAAGGACTGGCAGTATTGAAAAGCCGCCAAGGCGCATTATGTCTTCTGTGTCGCCTTCCTCTCCCCCCGGATAGGCGACGTCAGACCCCGCTCTCTCCCCCTTGAGCGAGGTTAGAACTGGCCGGCGAAGCGCCCTTGCAGGCTGTCTCGCCGGCCTTTTTCTTGTCCGCGAGCCTTGTGCTAATATCGACGGATATTCACGGGCTATTTCGGGGGAAATATCATGTGCACTTGCAACGGAGCGTCGGCGACAGCCGGAGCGACCAACAAAAACGTAAACAGGCGCGCCCTGGGCAAATTTCTGGCAGGCGCAGCAGGCAGTGCCGCACTGCCGCAGGCGGCGCGCGCCGCGACGGTGACGGCGCTGGCGATCACCTGCATCGACTACCGGCTGGTGGATGATGCCGTGCGCTTTTTCGATGCGAAGAAGCTGACCAACGACTATGACCAGGTATCGCTGGCGGGCGCGTCGCTGGCGGCGGTGTCGGACAAGTTTCCCTCGTCCAACGCCGCCTTCTGGGACCAGATCGGCATCGCCAAGACCCTGCACCACATCAAGAAGGTCATCGTGGTGGACCATCGCGACTTCGGCGCCTTCAAGGTGGCGTTCGGCAAGGACTACAAATCCGACGCACCGGGCGAGACAAACCAGCACAAGACGGTGATGGAACAGGTCAAGGCCAAGCTGGCCAAGACCCATCCCGACCTTGCCGCCGAATTCTACCTGATGGCGCTGGACGGCACGGCCGAACGCGTCGTCTGATGCGGCGTCATTCCTCGTCGCCATAGGTCAGCCACATCACCAGCAGGAACACCGTGCCCAGCGCTATCGGCAGCGCGGACCGCGTCCATAGCGGCAGGCTGAACTGCTGCGGTTGGAACCAGCGATGGCCGGCGAAAATCCCGCCCACCACCAGCGCCGTTACCAGCCAGCCCTGCCATGTGCGCGGGCCGACGCCATAGCCGACCGCCTTGCGCCCGAACCAGCCCTTGAACCGCATCACGCGTCCTTGCGCGGCACCTGCGGCACCGAACTCGTCTGCTGGGCGGCGTCGTTCTTGGCCATGTTGAGGGCAAAGGCGGCGGCGCCGGGGTTCATCGCGTCCACCATGGAGGTGGGCATCAGGATGGTGGCGCCGCGCTCCTTGGTGGTTTCATAGATGATGTTCATGGCCCGCAGCTGCAGTGCTTCCGGGCTGGAGGCATAGAGCTTCGCCGCATTGACGAATTTCTGCGCCACTTCCTCTTCCGCCGATCCCAGGATCACGCGGGCCTGTTTCTCGCGCTCGGCCTGGGCCTGGCGGCTCATGGCGTCCTGCAGATTGTCGGGGATGGCGACATCGCGGATTTCCACCGAATTGACGGTGACGCCCCACTCCGCCGTCTTGGCGCCGATCACTTCCTTGAGCTCCGCATCGGCGGTCTTGCGGTCGCTCAGCAGTTCCGACAGCACGGAGGAGCCGATCATTTCGCGCAAGCTGGTCTGGGCCACCCGCTGCACGGCACTGACATAGTCGGTGATTTCCAGCGAGGCGCGCTCGGCGTCATGCACCATCCAGAAGACGATGGCATCGACATTGACCGGCACCGTGTCCTTGGTCAGGGCCTGTTCGGCATTGACCTCGGTGGTGCGAATGCGCTGGTCGATCCAGGTGGTCACCGCATCGATGATGGGGATCAGGATGAACAGGCCCGGCCCCTTGACGGCGTGCAGCTTGCCCAGCCGCAGCACCACGGCGCGTTCCCATTGCTGGGCCATCTTGATGGAATAGCCCAGGAAGATGCCGACCAGGGCCAGCACCACGCTGATCCAGATCGGCATGTTCGCGACGCGGGCGAGCGCCGCCCCGCCGAGGAAGATGATGAAGACGACGGCACTGATGGGATTCATGAGAATCTCCTTTGTGGAAGTGGGTGTTGGTGAATTGAATGACGTGCTGTTGCGGGAATTCCAGCGGGCGGCAGCAACCCATTCTGTCGCGCCAAGGCTGTCGATGCCGGCGGCGGCGCGCGCCACCTGCAAGGAACGGCGCTGCCAGGGCCCGGGCGCGCCGCCCTGGAAATAAGGACTGGGACGCGGCGTCAGGCGTTCCTGCATATCCTGAGTTTCCCCGGGCGGAATTTGCGTGGGCGGAAGGTAGATCATGCGCCGCGTCCCGCCAGCTTCACCAGCGCCTCGGCCAGGTCGTCCAACGCGATGCCCTGCCCTTTTGCCTGGGCCGCCACCTGGAAGGCGAAGTCCTGCACGGCGCGGCGGGTATTGCGCTGGGGCGGCGTCCTGTCGGTGACGAAGGTGCCGACGCCGCGCTGCTTGCTGAGCACGCCGTCGCGCTCCAGCTCGGCATAGGCGCGCTGCACGGTGTTGAGGTCGATCTTCAGCGCCACCGCCACCTGGCGCATGGTGGGAACCTGTGCGCCGGGCTTGAGGACGCCGCGCCCGACCAGGCCCAGGATCTGCTCGCGCAGCTGGACATAGATCGGCACGCCATTGGCCTGGAGGGAGAGATCGTCCAGCATCATTGTCCTAGTGTATGGTAAAACTCATACACGCGCAACAGGCAAGAGTGCGGGGCGGCGTGGCGTCACCAAGAGGCGGCCATTGTTCATCCGCCCTGCAAGGGGCGGCGGTCCTTTCGGACCCCTGTAAGCCTCGTGGCGACGCCACGCCCGGCTTTGATTGCTGCTGCCCACTACCCGGTGACGCCGGCGTGCTCATTCGCCGCCTGCACGCGTTCGGGTCTGTCTCCCGGCCTCCCCAGCCCGACATGCTTCCATGCCCCCAGGGTTGCGGTGGTAGCGGGTCGCCCTCCCGTCGCGCGGCTATCGTTACCGCCGCGCGCCGAAAGCACCGGCCCGTTTCCCATTCTGGACGGTCCGGAACGTCCCCGCGTGAAACAGGCGCGCCAAATCTAATGCACGCAAAGGCGCGCGCCAGAGGTGGATAGCGATATCCACGCGCTGTCCCGCGGCGAGGGGTGTGCGATCAACGGCTTGCGGACGAGAAATCGCGCAGCTGTCCACGAAGTTGGCTTCCCGCTTTCGCGGGAATGACAATTTCAAAAGAAGAAGCGCGTCGAGAAATGGAACTGCGTATCGGCGCGGTTCAGGCCCAGGCCGGCGGGGACATATTCGCCGCGGCGGGAGCTCATGGCGATCGCTTCGCCGGTCAGGCGCAGCCAGTCGCGCGGAGCATAGGATACAGCGGCGGTGAAGGCGTCGCCGTCTTCCGACCAGGTGTTGTTGCTGGCATTGGCGCGGCGGGTGGCGAACAGGTCCTCGCGGGCACTGAAACGCCAGTCGTCCAGATCGTAGCTGGCCAGCAGGAACGCGGACTGGAACTTGGTGTGGCTGATGAAGCCGGGCCCGGCCACCACGGTATCGCCGCGCAGGGCCTGGGCGATCAGCACCACGCCGCCCAGCTGGGTGCGGGCGCCCGCGCTCCAGAAGCGGGTGTCCCAGGCGGTGTCGCGCAGCGTCTTGTCATGGGGATCGCCCTGGTTGTCGTAGCGCAGCACTGTGATCTTGCCGATGCCGTCCATCTGCCAGCCCGCGCCGGCATACCAGCCGGGGCGGCCGTCGATCTCGTCGAACAGGCCGGTATTGGCAATGAGAGGCGCATGGAACAGCGCCTGGGTGGCGACGGGAATGCGCATGCGCTCGAACAGGCCGGTGGGGCGGTCGTCCATGGTCCAGCCATGGTCGGCCATCAGGATGCCGGCTTCGTCGTTGCAGCAGGTGACGGCGCCGAGCAGCGACCAGGTGCCGAGATCGGTCTTCCAGCGCAGACTGGCCTCGCTGCCGATGGTGCGCAGTTCGTTGCCGATCCACGAATTGATCGCCGACGGCGTCAGGGTGTAGGGCGACGCCCAGCCCAGATCGTCATTCTCCAGGCTGATGCCGGGGAAGAAGGCCCCCGCCTTGACCGACCACGACACGTCGCCGACGGCGTGGGGCGCGTAGCGCAGGTAGGTCTCCAGCGCATCGACCACGTTGCGGTCCTGGGGTTCGGCGCGCAGCACCGACACGGCGGCGAGATCGTCCGAGATCTGCCAGTCGGCCTGCAGCACGGCTTCGGCGGCGCGGACGCGGGTGTTGCCGTCGCCATAGCGCAGCTTGCCGAGGCCGCCATTCAGCCAGCCGGTCTGGCCGGTCGGCGCCACCACGCGCACATCGCCATAGCCGCTGATGGTGAGGCCATCGGCAAGGTCGAGAGCCTTTGCGTTCGTCGCGCACGCGAAAAACAGGCCAGCGATGATCGGGCCATAGCGCATGGTCCCGATCCTGACAGCACCGGTTTAAGGCGGCGTTTACGAAATGGTAAACGAAACCCTTACTTCAGGCTGTTGCAGAAGGTCTGGATGCGCTTGCACGCCTCTTCCAGCGCCGTGTTCGACGTCGCATAGGAGATGCGAAAGAAGGGCGACATGCCGAACGCCGCGCCATGGACCACGGCGACACCGGTATCTTCCAGCAATGCGGTGGCGAAATCCTCGTCCGTCGCGATCACCTTGCCCTTGGGCGTGGTCTTGCCGACCAGCTTGCGGATGGAGGGGTACACGTAAAACGCGCCTTCCGGCTTGGGGCATTCGATGCCGGTGGCCTGGTTCAGCATGGAGACCACCAGGTCGCGGCGGCCCTCAAACAGTTCCTGGAAGCCGGGAATGAAATCCTGCGTCCCGTTCAAGGCTTCCACCGCCGCCCATTGCGAGATCGAGCAGGCATTGGTGGCCGACTGCGACTGCAGCTTGGCCATCGCCTTGATCAGGTCTTCGGGACCGGCGCAGTAACCGATGCGCCAGCCGGTCATCGCGTAAGCTTTCGACACGCCGTTCATGGTGAGCGTGCGGTCATAGAGGCCGGGCTCGACTTCCAGGATGGTGGTGTATTTGAAGCCGCCATAGATCAGGTGCTCGTACATGTCGTCGGTCAGCACCCAGACATGGGGATGCTTCATCAGCACATCGGTCAGGCCCTTCAGCTGCTCGCGGGTGTAGCAGGCGCCGGTCGGGTTGGACGGCTGGTTGAAGATCAGCCACTTGGTCTTGGGCGTAATGGCGGCGTCCAGCTTTTCCGGCGTCAGGCGGAAGCCGTCTTCCAGCGCGCACTCCACCACCACCGGATCGCCGCCGCCCAGGCGCACGATGTCGGGGTAGGACACCCAATAGGGCGCGGGTACGATCACCTGGTCGTCGGGGTTGATGGTCGCCATCAGCGCGTTGAACAGAATGGTCTTGCCGCCCGGCGAGACGAAGGTCTGCGACGGCTTGTAGTCCAGGTTGTTCTCGCGCTTGAACTTGGCGGCGATGGCGGCGCGCAGTTCGGGGATGCCCTCCACCGCGGTGTACTTGGTCTGGCCGTCATGGATGGCCTTGATGGCGGCGTCCTTGATGTTCTGGGGGGTGTCGAAGTCGGGCTCGCCGGCGCCCAGACCGATCACGTCCATGCCGGCGGCCTTCAGCTCGCGCGCCTTGGTCGTCACCGCGATGGTGGGCGACGGCTTGATGCGGCCGAGGGAGGCGGCGAGGAAATCCTTGGGCAGGGGCATGACAGTCTCTCAGTTGGGACGGCGGTGGATAACAATGGCGGGGCGGGCGGGCAAGCAGCGCGCCATATCTTGATCGTTGTTTTGATGAACGGGCGGGTCCCCCCTCCCCCTCGGGGCTGGATTTCCCTGCATTTTCGCGGGGCGGGTGGCCTGACTGTCCACAACTGCTTGCATCATGGTTTCAGCATAGCAGCCCCGAAACGGCTGCGGATAAGTTGTAATCTTCCGGACGGAAACCGTGAGTCGGAGACGGGCATGCGGCGTGTTGCAGTGATGGCGGTGCTGGCCCTGGTTGGCGGGGTGGCGGCCTGCTCCAGGCCCGCGCCGCCGGTGGGCAAATGGGAAGGCGGGGCCGAGACCGGCGGCACCATCGTGGCGGCGCGGGTGGAGATCATGCCCGACGGCGGCGTGAAGGTCAGCGCGCCCGATGTCACCTATGTCACCGCCAACCGCGAGCAGGTCAACGAACTGCGCGCCCGGCTGGCCAGCGACCTGGCCAACGCCTGGCCCGATGTGAAGCCGCGCAGTTTCGACTTCGACGGCAAGACTTTTAGAAAGCCCGGCGGCGTCGCGCCGCAGATGGTGTGGGACAAGGACACGAACCAGATGACGCTGGAGCTGTACATCGGAGCGAACCCAGCGCTGCCGATCCCGCTGCGGCCGGTGGCCGGGTTTCATGACAATCCCTATGCGAGTGGATGAATCATGTCCCTCCAAGTCCCATTACCATGGACTCTGAATGCCGATACGATGCATTCGCTCTTGGGGGCGGCAATTTATCAAGGGGCTCCCATCGACAATCACGTTCAACTTGATTTTTACCGCGTCAACTTTGTTGAACCAGCCGGCGTTGTCATCCTATCAAACCTTATAGAGTGGCTACGCAAACGGGGTGTCATAGTTGAATACATCAACGCAGACACACAGAGGCGGGGAGTTGAATATCTTGACGACACCGGCCTTTTCGCAACCTATTGGGGTGCAAGCCTTTCGCAATTCGCAAAATTGCGAGGTACGACTTTTCCATTCCGGGCGTTGCAATGCGCCAATTCACATCAATGGTTAGATGGAAACATATTCCCGTGGCTGCAAGCACGTCTGAATATTAGGCGCAGCTCGCTGTATGGGTTTCAAGCCTGCGTTCGAGAGATATTTAACAACATCATCGATCATTCGGAGGAAGATGTTGGCTGCATGCATGTCCAGCTACTTCCGAATATTCACCGAATGAAAATCGCGATTTCGGATTTCGGGATTGGCATCCCTACGGAAGTAAGACGCGCAGTGCCCGGGCTCAGCGAGCCGGCAGCTATCGCCCGTGCAACGCAAGAGGGATTTTCATCCAAGGGCGGGAAGAATCGCGGAGCGGGCCTGAGCTATTTGGTTGATATCATAGTCAAAAACAACAACGGATGGTTGGGGATTTACTCTGGCAACGGAGCGGTTACGTTTAACCACGTAACCAGATTTCCGAACGTTCGCCTGATGGCGGGTAGTTATCCGGGAACACTTATAAGCATGATCTTCAGAACGGACGACCTTGCTAACGACAGCGACGAAGAAAGCGAGGATTTAATATGGTGATACGAGCCCTAGATGTGGTGCCAGATTGTTATTCTTGGGAGAATGGCAACACCATTTCCAAGACCATAGGCGCGCTCTTCCAGACAGGCCAAACAGCCATAATCTCTTTCGATGATGTGACCGACGTGCCTTCATCATTTGTAAATGCAGCTTTTATCTCACTACTTGATGAGTACACTTTTGAATTTATAAAGTCGCACCTAAAGCTTATAAATTGTTCCAGCCAGATAATAGATATGGTTCAGCGCCGCTTCGAGTTTGAAACACGGAGCCTCAAAGCTTCGTAGTTCGAGATTGGAGAAAAATTGAGCCGTTGCGCTTCGTTTTCGCTCAACGCGATCATCGCTCGAAATGGTCCGCAGGACCATTTCGTTTGCCTTCGGCAAACCGCGCCTCTCACCGCCACTTCTTCGGTCCCTTGCCCCCACACCCGCAGCGGCAGCCGATGGGTTTGATGTAGGTGTCCCAGTATTCGCGGCCATAGTCGTAGCCGAATTCCTCGCCCGGTTTGATGTTGCGCCGGGCCTTGATGAAGACGCGCTGGCGCTTGACGTCCTCGATGGGCTCGCAGTTGGGGGCGCAGGAATGGTTGATGTAGCGCGCCACGTTGGACCGGGGGCTGCCGTTGATGGCCATGTCGTTCTCCAGCTCGAAGAAATACTTGCCGCGGCTCTTCTGCACCTGCGCATCCGTGATGATGGGTCCCCAATATTCGGCGACCACCTCGCCCTTCTTTATGGGGCCGGTGGCGAAAAGCCCCAGCCCGTGCGCGCCGCGCTTCACCTTCACATTGGAATGCAATTCTCGTTTCATGGCTCTCTTACGGCTCGGTTGAAAAGCGAAATTCCGTCACCTCGTGAAACACCTGGCCCGGCGCCAGTTCGGTGGTGGGGAAGTTCGGATGGTTGGGGGAGTCCGGATAATGCTGGGTCTGGAAGCTGATGGCGCCGTGCGGGACATAACCCTTGGCCAGCGCCACCCGCGGCCGCACCGAGTTGCCGCTATAGACCTGCACGCCGGGCTGGGTGGTCCAGACCTCCAGCCGGCGGCCCGAGGCGGGATCGGTGAGCCGCGCCGCGATGCGCAAGGTGCCCGGCGCGCCGTCGATCACGAAATTATGGTCCAGGCCCTTCTTGGCGGCGAGCTGCGGATCGACTGAGGCCAGGCGCGGGCCCAACTCCGTCCCCCGCGTGAAATCGAAATCGCTGCCCGCCACGTCGCGGATCTCGCCGGTGGGAATGGAGTGGCTGTCGATCGGGGTGTAATGGTGCGCGAATACCTGCAGCGTCTGGCGGTCGATAGGCCCCGCCGCCTCCCCCGCCATGTTGAAATAGGAATGGTTGATCAGGTTGATCACCGTCTTCTTGTCGGTGGTGGCCTTGTAATCGATGCGCAGGGCGTCATCTTTCGTCAGCGTATAGGTCACCGTCGCTTTCACCGTGCCGGGGAAACCCATGAAGCCGTCGGGATCGACATGGCTGAGGACAAGGCTGTCGCCTTTCACCCGCGCGGTGAAGACCTGGCGGAACCAGGCCATGGTGCCGCCCTGGTCCATGTCGCCATTCTTGTCGGCGTCCAGCGCATACGCCTTGCCGTCCAGCGTGACGGAGGCGCCGCGAATGCGGTTGGCGAAGCGGCCGATGATCGAACCGTAATGGCCATTGTTCCTGATATATTCGGCGCTGGTATAGTCGGCCAGGCTGCCGAAGCCCTGCGCCACATTGGCTTTGCTGCCGTCACGCCCCGGCGCTTCCACCGACACGATCACGCCGCCATAGTTGGTGATGCGCACGCGCATGCCATGCGCATTGGTCAGGGTATAGAGATTGGCGGCGCGCCCATCGTCAGCGGTCTTGCCCCAGGGTTCGGCGGTGACGGCGGCCTGGGCGGGCGCGGCCAGCAGGCAGGCGGCCAGCGCGAAATAACGGGGGTGCATGGGCTGCGCCTTCTGTTCTTGTGAAGGCGGCAGGATAGTTTAGGGGTTGCCGGGCGACAATAGACCGCCATGACCATGACCGCCCGCACCTTCCTGCTCGCCGCCGCTTTGCTGCTGGCGGTGCACGTCACCACCCTGCACCTGCTGGGCCAGCCCTGGATCGCCGCCGATGGCGTGGTGCGGCTGTGGGAGAGCGATCCGTTCAGTGTGCGCATGAGCCAGGAGCTGGCGGACTGGTACAGCTTCTCGCATCTCATTCACGGCTTCATCTTCTACGGGCTGCTGAAATGGTGCGCGCCGCGCCTGCCGCTGCCGGCGCGGCTGCTGATCGCCATGGGGGTGGAAGTGAGCTGGGAGATCGCGGAGAATTCGCCGTTCGTGATCGACGCCTATCGCAAACAGGCGCTGGCGGCGGGGTATAACGGCGACAGCATCCTCAACTCGGTGTCGGACGTGGTGATGATGTGTACCGGCTTCTTCATCGCCTCGCGGCTGCGGGCGCGGTATGTGATCGCGCTGGCGCTGGCCTTCGAGATCATGACCGCCGTGACGATCCGCGACGGGCTGTTCTTCAATGTGCTGAACTTCGCCTGGCCGATCCAAGCGGTGCATGACTGGCAGGCTGGGGCGAAGCGCTAGCCTTCGCATCTGCGGCACGATGCGGCTGTACAAATCCCCCATGCCCAAATGGCCGCGTTGACAAAATGTCCGCCAGCCATGAGTTTTCTGCACAAAAGCGGGATGGAGCCCGCTCCTATTCATGCCGCTTGCGCGGCGGGCGGAAGAACGGGTGTTTCATGCGTAATGTGTCCTTGCTGCTGGCCGGTGCGGCCCTGGCGTCTCTCCTCTGTGTGGGGGCGTCTGCCCAGAACACGAAAAAAGCCTTCTCGGTGGACCAGTCCACCATCGGCGAGATCGAGGATGATCCGCGCGCGCTGTCGGTGTTCGAAAAGCATTTCCCCACCCTGGCGCACGACCAGCGCATCCTGGGACGGCGCGAGAGCGCCCTGCCCGAGGTCTCCGTCGTGGTCGGCGGCCAGCTCACCGATGCCAAGCTGGCGGCGATGGATGCCGACCTCAAGGCACTGAACCCCGGCGCGAGCGCGTCGAACGTGGCCGTAGCGCCGCCCGTCAATGAATGGATCACATGGGGCTATGACCAGGAACGCAGCGGCTGGAACCGCGCCGAAACCGCTTTGTCGCCCAGGACGGTGGCGAAGCTGAAGCCGCTGTGGAACACGGCGCTGGGCGTGCCGGTGGACAAGTATGTGCTGTCGACGGTCACCGCGCCGGTGCTGGTGGCGGGCGTCGCCACGCCGTCGGGCGCCAGGGACATTCTGATCGTGCACGGCGCCGACGACCGGCTGTTCGCGCTGGACGCGGCGACCGGCGCCAAACTGTGGGAAAAGAGCTTCCCCAATCCGGCCCATGCGCAGAAGTCGCGCAGTTGGCTGTGCGCCGACTCGCCCAACGCCACCCCGACGATTGATAAAGCGCGGGGGCTGGTCTTCTTCATCCCCAGCGACGGCAAGCTGCGCGCGGTGTCGCTGGTGGACGGCGCCGACAGGATGGCCCCGGTGGAATTCGTGGCGCCCTTCGCGCGCGCCTGGAGCCTGAACCTGATCGACAATGTGATCTATGCGCCGTCGGGCCGCGCCTGCGGCGAGGTCACGCAGACACAGCCGACCATGTATGCCGCCGCCCGCTCGGGCCTGCGGCGCACGCCGGCCGGTCCGCTGCTGGATGCCAGCGCGGTGCAGGCGGCCGATGTCGCCGACCTCGGCAATCCGCGCGTGACGCGCTTCTATACCAGCGGCGCGCGGCCGGCGGCGCCGTGGGGCCGCGGCGGTGTCGCAAAAGGTCCGGGCAGTGTCTTCACCGAGACCAGCGACGGGCTGGTCGATCCGGCCGCCGGCGATTTCAGCGAAAGCGTGCTGAAGCTGGCGCCGCAGGCGACGCGGCTGATGGACAGCTTCACCCCCAAGGTGTGGCGCGACAACCTGCAGCACGACCTGGCGGGCTCGTCTTCGCCGGTGGTGTTCGACTTCGCCGGCAAGACCCTGGTGGCGGTGTCGCAGAAGGAAAGCGTGCTGCGCATCCTGGATGCCGCAAAGCCGGGCGGCGCCGATCACATGACGCCGCTGTGGGAATCGCCGCACCTGGGCAATGACGCCAAGACCGGCACCGATCCCAGCCGCGGCGTGTGGGGCGCGATCACTACCTATGAAGCCGGCGGGCGGCGCTTCCTGTATGTGCCGCTGTATGGCGAGCCGTCGAAAGAATCGCCGGTGTTCCCGGTGACGAATGGCGAGACGCCCAACGGCCGGGTCATGGCATTCGAAGTGAAGAATGACGGCGGCAGGATCTCGGCGGTGCCGCTGTGGACCTCCACCGACATGATCATGCCCGATCCGCCGGTGGTGGCGAACGGCGTGGTCTATGCGCTGTCGACCGGCGGCCAGGCGATGCAGAACGGCGCCAAGCCGGGCGACAAGCGCATGCCCTATCCGGAAAGCGCGGTGCTGCGCTCCACCCCGGTGTCGAACATGGTGCTGTATGCCTATGACGCGGTGAGCGGCAAGCCGCTGTGGAACAGCGGCAAGACCATGACCGACTGGGTGCATTTCAGCGAGCCGGTGGTGGCGCAGGGCAAGGTCTTCATGGTCACCCATGATGCCCATGTCATCGCCTTTGGTCTGAAGAAGTAGCAACCAAGCCTTCGCGCAGCGGTTTCCTTCCGAGAGAAATCACGGAGGAAACCGATGAAGCCCATGCTTATTGCCGCGCTTCTGACCTGCACCGTCCCGGCCATGGCCCAGTCCGCCAAGGCCGAAGTGAAGACCGATACCGTTCCTGCGCCCACCACCGCCAACGACATGGCGGTGGCGACGGGGGCCAATGTCCAGACCGCGCGCACACCTGAGGACAGCCCGGCGGCCGGCCCGGAAAAACCGGCAGGCCACATCGCTCCCGATGCGCCCGGAAAGCCCGCGGTTCCTCCGCGCTGACGCCGGCAACACCGCATCACGGCGAGGGAATGCCGGCGCGTGGGCTCGCCGTCACAAAGATTTGTTTCCCGCCCTTCCGTCACCGGGCACAGGGCGACAGTCCGTTACAATTTCCCAATCCGCGGGCCTTTCCGTCCCGGCCAACGGGGAGGAAGCTGATTATCGGCTGCCTCCGTTCGGCGCTCCACCTTAAGGATACAGCCACAGGAACGGTCGGACCGGCTTTGGTGCCCCCCACGTAAAGCCACCAGTCCGGCCGTTCATTTTTCCCCCACCCTGTGCACTCATCGCAAAAGTCGCGCTTTTCCGGTCACGCGACAAAGCTTTACAGCGGTTGGGCCTTGCCTCAGGCCCCCCGAACGCCATATTTGGCGCGAGATAAGGCCGAACAGAGCCTTAACACCTGAACGGTA
>JAQGLO010000166.1 GCA_028292825.1 Alphaproteobacteria bacterium
CCGGAGCCCGGAACCCAGTGTCCCGATCAGGGAGATTGCTGGACTTTCCCTCACCGGCATCGACCGTGAGCCCATGGAGCCGTCCTGCCTCGATCGACACACAAATTGAAAACTTCCGCTTGCCAAGGGCAAAATCCTACCCATACTGCGCGGCCCTAATATAAAGAATTTGATATGACAGACACCAAGGACATCAAGGCGTTGCAGCTGCACGAAAAAGACACCGGTAGCGCCGACGTGCAGGTCGCGTTGCTGACCCAGCGCATCAACCAGCTCACGGAGCACTTTAAGACCCACGTCAAGGATCACTCCTCGCGCCGCGGCCTGCTCCTGCTCGTGGCCCGCCGCCGCAAGCTTCTCGAATACTTGAAGCGCACCTCGCCAGACCGTTACAAGACGGCCCTCGAGAAGCTCGGCCTGCGCAAGTAGCCCTACGGAATTTTGGAAATGTTCACCCGCGAATCGATTCGCGGGTGAACTTTTTCCACCCCTGCGATTTCACCCCTTTCCGCCCGGCAATTCGGCCGCGCGGTTTTAACCCCAAAAAAACAAGGCACCCCCGGCACCGTCTCTCCACCGAGTTTCTCCCCGCTCCCTCCCCGACTTAATCTTATTCCTTAATCTTAATCTCAATCCCCTCGCGCCAGGGGGTTGAGATTAAGAGTAAGATTAAGATCAAGTCCGATCCAGGGGCCGCGTGAAACTTTCGGAAAAGCGGTGTCGGATGCCCATTCAGCAAAGCAATGAGTATCCATAACGTTACGGCGCACATCGGCGCCAATCCCATCACCATCGAAACCGGCAAGCTGTCGGGCACCTTGCTGGACTCTGGTGTCAAAGCCTATTTCGGCGTGCCCTTCGCCGCGCCGCCGGTGCGCGAGCTGCGCTGGCACGAACCCATGCCGGCCCGGCCGTGGAAGGGCATCTACAATGCCGACACCAGGATCACCAACTGCACCATCCCGCTGCGCGCCACCACGCTCAATCATTATTTCGGCGAGCTGAAATCCAGCGAGGACTGCCTCTTCACCAATATCTGGGTGCCGCCGGGCGCCAAGGCCAGCGATCATCTGCCCGTGGTGGTGTGGATTCACGGCGGCGGCTTCCAGGAAGGCTCCATCAACTTCGACGTCTATGGCGGCGAGCCGTTGGCGAAGAAGGGCGTAATCTTCATGGGCATCGCCTATCGCGTGAACATCTTCGGCAACCTGGCCCATCCCGAACTGACGGCGGCATCGGGTCACAATGCCTCCGGCAATTACGGCCTGATGGACCAGATCGCCGGCCTGAAATGGATCCAGCGCAATATCGCGGCCTTTGGCGGCGATCCCGCCAATGTCACCGTGGTCGGCCAGTCGGCGGGCGCCATGGCGCTCGACCTGCTGCAATCCTCGCCGCAGGCCCATGGCCTGTATGCCCGAATGATCGCCATGTCGGGCGGCTATCATGGCGTCGCCGCGCCGCATCTGGAGACACTGGCGGAAACCGAAGCCAAGGGCGTGAAGCTGCAAGCGGCGATGAAGGCGAAGGACATCGCCCAGATGCGCACCATTCCCGCCGACCAGATCGCCGAGATAGCCAAGGCGAACAAGATCGTCTTCAGCGGTCCCACGGTGGAAGGCTATGTCGTGCCCGCCAACCCGGCCGAAATCTATGCCGCCGGCAAGCAGCAGGGCGTGCCGTTGCTGCTGTCATCGGTGGGTAATGACATCTTCAGCAAGACGGCGCTGACCGACGCGCGCACCCTGGCCGACTATCGTGCGGCGGCGCAAAAGCTGTATGGCGCCGATGCGCCGGCCTTCCTCAAGCTGTTCCCGGCGGCGAACGATGCGCAGGCCGCGCATCAGGCGGCCGAGGTGGCGCGCATCTCCGGCTTCGGCATCGTGGCGCGCGACTGGGCCAGGGCGCAGAGCGCCACCGCCAAGTCGCCCATCTGGCTGGTGCAGTACAATCACCCCCATCCCTATCCGCCGGGCGTGGTGATCACCGACATGGATGTGAAGACGGCCGGCGCCTATCACAATTCGGATTTGCCGTTCTGGTACGGCACCCTGGACAGCCTGAACCTGTTCCGCCGCATCCGCGACTGGACGCCGTATGACTACAAGCTGTCGAACCAGATGCAGGACGTGATCGTGGCTTTCGCCCGTACCGGCAATCCCGCCACCGCCGAAGCGCCGATTCCGCGCTACAATCCCAAGCACGAACAGCGCCTGGTATGGGGCGATAGCGGCGCCGTCGTTGAAACACTGAACCCGAAACAGGTGGATTTCATCGAGACCCACCCGATCCATTAGGGCTTCAGCATCTGCCCCGTCACCTCGGCCGCGCCGGAGAGCTTCGGCGCGACGGCAGAGGCGCTGACCACGACGTCATATTTACCGGCCGGCACGATCCAGCCGTGTTTTTGGGCGGACCAGTCGGCCAGCAGCCGGGCATCCGCCTCCGCTGCGACCATCTGGTTGGCGCCCGGCGCCAGTTCGACATTGCCCCAGCCGATCAGGCGCTGGCCCTTCTTGCCGCCGCGATCGGTGACATAGACCTGCGGCGTGTCGCGTCCGGCGCGGCTGCCGGTGTTGGTGACCTTGAAGCTGACATGCAGGGTCTTGCCGCCTGTTACCTTCACATCGTCATACTGGAAGCTGGTGTAGGAAAGGCCATGCCCGAAGGCGAACAGCGGTGTTATGCCCTTGCGATCATACCAGCGATAGCCGGCGTCGCTGCCCTCGATGTCGTAGTTGATGTGCAGCTTGCTGACATCGGCATCATATAGGCCGTCCAGCTTCGGGCGCGGTGTCTGGTCCAGTGACACCGGGAAGGTGATGGGCAGCCGCCCTGACGGATTGATGTCGCCGAACAGGATGTCGGCGATCGCCTGGCCGCCCTTGATGCCGGGATACCAGGCTTCCAGGATGGCGGCGGGCTTGTCGACCCACGGCATCGCCACGGGCCCGCCTGTTTCCAGCACGACAATGGTGCGCGGATTGGCGGCCGTGACGGCGGCAATCAGGGCGTTCTGGTTGTCGGGCAGATTGATGTCGGGCACGTCTTCGCCCTCGGCGGTGAACTGGGTGGCGAACAGGATCACCACATCGGCCTTCGCCGCTTTCAGAGCGGCGGCTTCGACATAACGGCCATCGTCATAGAAGACTTTCACATCCGCTCCCAGCTTCGCCTTGATCGCGTCCAGCGGCGGATCGGGATGCAGCATCGCGCGGCGGCCATTGTCGAAGCTGGTGGGAATCTGCCCCGCCGGGCCGCGCGCCGGCTGCACCTGCGACGAGCCGCCGCCCGACATCACGCCGGCATTGGCATAGCCGCCGATCACGACCACGTTCCTGGCGGTTTTCAGCAGGGGAAGGATGCCGCTGTTCTTGAGCAGCACGATTCCGGCACGCGCTTCGGTCAACGCCGCCGCTTCGCCGCGCGCCACATCCAGGGCCCCGGGCTTGGGCACATCGTCGAACAGATGCGAGGCGAACATCGAAGACAGGATGCGGGTGTTCATGTCGGTGATGCGGGCGGTATAGGCCGGATCCTTGCCATCCAGTGCCGCCAGCGGCGCCCCGAACCATTCCTTCGCGTCGAGCTCTTCGCCCGACTGCCGATCCAGCCCGGCAAGCGCGAAATTCGTGTCATAGACCGCGCCCCAGTCTGACATCACGAAGCCGGGATATTTCCAGTCCTGTTTCAGCACCTTGTTCAAAAGCCAGTCGCTGCCGCAGGCATAGGGGCCATTGTAGCGGTTATAGGCGCACATCACCGCGCCGGGATGACCGCGCTCGATGCCGATCTCGAAGGCCAGCAGGTCACTTTCGCGCGCCGCCGCCTCGCCGATATCGGCGCTGGCGTCATGGCGCGCGGTTTCCTGTGCGTTCAGCGCGAAATGCTTGATGGTGGACAGGACATGCTGGTCCTGGATGGCGCGGATGGTTTCGCCCGCCATGGTGCCTGCCAGCAGCGGGTCTTCGCCCATATATTCGAAATTGCGCCCATTGCGCGGCTCGCGCGTCAGGTTGACGCCGCCGGCCA
>JAQGLO010000180.1 GCA_028292825.1 Alphaproteobacteria bacterium
ATCGCCCGCATCGCCAATCACAATTACACCCGCGCCCGCGCCAACATCGTGCTGCTGGAAGAGCGCAATTCGCTGCTGGCCGAGCTGGTGATGGCCAAGATCGAATCCGACCGCGGCCGCGAAAAGGCGGAAGCCGCCAGCCTGGCCAAGTCGCACTTCCTGGCCAACATGAGTCACGAACTGCGCACGCCGCTGAACGCCATCCTGGGCTTCTCCGAAGTGATCTCCACCCGCATGTTCGCCGAGACGCCGGAGCGCAATTACGAATATGCCGGGCTGATCAATTCCAGCGGCCATCACCTGCTGGCGCTGATCAACGACATTCTCGACCTCGCCAAGATCGAGGCGGGACGCTGGAAGCTGGAAGAGGCGGAAGTCGACCTGTTCCGCGTCGCCGATGACGCCATGCAGCTGGTGCAGTGGCGCGCCAAGGACAGCAACGCAACCCTGGAAAACGCCATCGATCCCGCGCTGGCGCGCATTTATGCCGATGAGCGCGGGGTCAAGCAGATCCTGCTCAACCTGCTCTCCAACGCGGTCAAGTTCACGCCCGAGCATGGCAAGGTCATCGCCTTCGCCCATCTCGCCGAGGATGGCGGGCTGGTGTTCGGCGTCAGCGATACCGGCGTGGGCATCGCCATGGAAGACCAAGGCCGGGTGTTCGACAGCTTCGGCCAGGGCAAGCATGACGTCGCCATCGTCGACAAGGGCACGGGCCTGGGCCTGGCCATCGTCAAGGGCCTGGCGGAATCCCATGGCGGCCATGTCCAGCTGGAAAGCCAGGTCGGCAAGGGCACCAGGGTCACCATCCACCTGCCGGACAGCCGCGTGCGGCCGCTGGTGCAGCGCTTCGTCGCCTAGCGTATTTCGCTAACCGGCCTTGCGCAGCGACTGGCGGTGATGCGTCAGGGCATGCACGAAGGCCAGCTTCTCGATCACCCGCGGCGTCAGCACGAACGGATAAAGGTCGAGCAGGCCCATGCTGCGGTTCAGGTTGTTGGTGGCGAACTCAATGGGCAGCCAGGCATCGATCAGCGTGTCCATGCGCGGCGCCTTGTAGGGATCGAAATCGATCGCCGCCGCCAGCGCGCCGCGGGCGCGGCGCGGCTTGACCTTCAGGCCGAAGGCGCCCGCCGTTTCCAGCGTGTCGACGATGTGCAGGTAATGCGCCCAGGTCTCGGCGAAGTCCTCCCACGGATGGGTGGTGGCATAGACGCTGATATATTCCTCGCCCCAGCCCGGCGGCGCGCCTTCATTGTAATGCTTCTTGAGCGCCTCGTCGTAATCCATGCGATCGTCGCCGAACAGTTCTCGGAAGGCGTCCAGCCAGCCCTGCTCGGTGGCCACCAGCCGGTCCCAGAAATAATGCCCGCTCTCATGGCGGAAATGACCCAGCAGGGTGCGATAGGGTTCGCCCAGCTCGCTGCGCACTTTTTCGCGCACATCGTCATCGGCTTCGCGCACCGCCAAGGTGATCAGGCCCTTGTCGTGCCCGATCATCACATTGTGGGCGTGGCTTTCCGGCGGGTCTGACAGAAAGTCGAAGGCCAGGCCCTGCTCGGGATTGTCATTCTTGTTCTCCAGCGGCAGGCCCAGCCGCAGCAGGGAGTAAAACAGCCGGTGCTTGGCGCCCTCGATCTTGCCCCAGCGCACATCATTGCCCGGCTCGGTCAGGTCGGGGATCATGCGGTTGTGGCGGCAGGCGACGCAGAATTCCTCGCCGGCATGGTCGGGGACCATCCAATTGCACACCCCGGAATCGTAGTTTTTGCAGTAACGATATCCCACGCCTTGAGCCGCCAAGACGGTCCAACCGCCGCCCTCCTTGGGGTCCAGCGCAGATATCTCAGCGATATCAGGTAGATAGCCCAACGCCCGGCCGCAGTTCTCGCAGCGGATATTCTCAAAATACAGGAGCTCACCGCAGCCCTGGCAGCTGAACAATTTCATTGAAAATTCCCTCGATTGGCTAGGGAAACGCCGGGTTCTTAACCTCGTTCCCCATACATATCAGATGCGGCGCAGCGGCTTGTAGCCGCGCCTTCGCAGTTGCGGCATAGTTACTTTCCACAGGGACTTCTTATGAGCATCCAGGCAGCGCTTCGCCACGTCACCCGCTACCGCTACGACCGGCTGATCGGCCTGGGGGCCCAGACGATTCGCCTGCGGCCTGCTCCCCATAGCCGCGCCAAGGTGCTGGCGTACAGCCTGAAGATCGAGCCGGCGGAGCATTTCCTCAACTGGCAGCAGGATCCCCAGTCCAACTGGCTGGCCCGTGTCGTCTTCCCGGAGAAGGTGGACCACTTCACCGTCGCGGTGGACCTGACGGTCGAGATGGATGTGATCAACCCCTTCGACTTCTTCCTGGAGCCGGAGGCGGATGAATATCCCTTCGCCTATTCCGCCGAACTGAAGGCCGAGCTCGAGCCCTATCTCAAGACCGCGCCGCTGGGCGAAAAATTCGATGCGTTTCTCGCCAAGGTGCCGCGCGAGAAAAAGCAGACCACCAATTTCATCTTCGACCTCAACGCGTCGCTGTCGAAGGAGATCGCCTACACCATCCGCATGGAGCCCGGCATCCAGACGCCGGACGAAACCCTCACCAAGAAGTCCGGCTCGTGCCGCGACAGCGCTTGGCTGCTGGTGCAGATGCTGCGCCATCTGGGCCTGGCGGCGCGCTTTGCCTCCGGCTACCTGATTCAGTTGAAGCCGGATGTGAAATCGCTGGACGGTCCGTCCGGCACCGATGTCGATTTCACCGATCTTCACGCCTGGTGCGAAGTCTATCTGCCGGGCGCCGGCTGGGTCGGACTTGATCCCACCAGCGGATTGTTTGCCGGTGAAGGCCATATCCCGCTGGCCTGCGCCGCCACCCCGTCACAGGCCGCCCCGATCTCGGGCGCGGTCGAACCGGCCGAAGTGCTGTTCGACTTCGACATGAGCGTGGCCCGCATCAAGGAACCGCCGCGCGTCACCAAGCCCTATAGCGAAGAACAGTGGGCCGAGATCGAGAAGCTGGGCGACGCGGTGGACCGCGTTTTGTCCATGCATGACGTGCGCCTGACCATGGGCGGCGAACCGACTTTTGTTTCCATCGACGACCGCACCCATGCCGAATGGCACACCGCCGCCGTCGGCCCCACCAAGCGGGCGCTGGCCGACACACTCATTCGCCGCCTGCGCGACCGTTTCGCGCCGGGCGGCATGCTGCATTATGGCCAGGGCAAATGGTATCCGGGCGAAAGCCTGCCGCGCTGGGCCTTCGCGCTTTACTGGCGCACCGATGGCGTGCCGCTGTGGAAATCTGCCGACCGCATCGCGCCGGAAAACGCCAACTACAAGCCTACCGTGGAAGACGCCAAGGCGCTGATCCAGGCCGTCGCGGGCAAGCTGGGGCTGGACGACAGCTACGCCATCCCCGCCTATGAGGACTTCTGGCATCACCTGGCGCAGGAACGCTCCCTCGCCGCCAATGTTGATCCCATCGATTCCAAGCTGGAAGATCCCGAACTGCGCGCCCGCTTGGCGCGGGTGTTCGAGCGCGGCCTTTCCACCGCGGTCGGCTATGTGCTGCCGGTGGAGATGGGCACGAAAACCTGGCTGTCCGAACACTGGACCACCCGCAGCGGCAACCTGTTCCTGATGCCGGGCGACAGCTCCATCGGATTCCGCCTGCCGCTCAATTCGCTGCCCTATGTGCCGCCGCAGCAGCGCAGCTTCGTGCCGCCGCCCGATCCCTTCGCGCCGCTGCCGCCGCTGGAAGAACCCGATGTGTCGGGCCAGCCCTATACCAATGGGCACGGCCTCAACGGCGCCAGCAATGGCTACCGCGAAGGCGAAGTGCGGCCCGAGCCTTTCCGCCCCGTCAACACCGCCGTCACCGAACTGGCCGCCGAAGCCGTGGTGCGCACCGCCCTGACGGTGGAGCCGCGCGATGGCCGCTTGTGCGTGTTCATGCCGCCGACGCCGGCGGCGCGCGATTATTTCACCCTGCTGACGGCGGTGGAAGACGCCGCCGAGAAGCTGGGCGTGGCGGTGCATATCGAAGGCTATCCGCCGCCCTTCGATCCGCGCGTCAATGTCATCAAGGTCACGCCGGACCCCGGCGTGATCGAAGTGAATATCCAGCCCGCCAAGACCTGGCGCGAACAGGTCGACATCACCAGGGGCGTCTATGAAGAGGCTGCCGCCTGCCGTTTGTCGACGGAAAAATTCCTGCTCGACGGCCGCCATACCGGCACCGGCGGCGGCAATCATATCGTGGTCGGCGCCCAGACGCCGCCCGACAGCCCCTTCCTGCGCCGCCCGGACATGCTCAAAAGCATCGTCGCCTATTGGCAGAACCATCCGGCGCTGTCCTATCTGTTCAGCGGCATGTTCATCGGCCCGACCAGCCAGGCGCCGCGCATCGATGAAGCGCGTCACGATGCGCTGTACGAACTGGAAATCGCCTTCAACGAAGTGCCGTCGCGCGCCGCCGCCAACATTCCGCCCTGGCTGGTGGACCGCATCTTCCGCAACCTGCTGGCCGATTCCACCGGCAACACCCATCGCACCGAAATCTGCATCGACAAGCTCTATTCGCCCGACGGTCCTGCCGGGCGGCTGGGTCTGGTCGAATTCCGCGGTTTCGAAATGCCGCCGCATGCCGAAATGAGCCTGGCGCAGCAACTGCTGCTGCGCGCACTTATCGCCCGCTTCTGGCGCGAGCCCTACCAGAGCAACCTGGTGCGCTGGGGTACCGGCCTGCAGGACCGCTTCATGCTGCCGCACTTCATCTGGGCCGACCTGGAAGACGTGATCGCCGACATGAACGCCCACGGCTTCGCCTTTGACGCCGAATGGTTCCGGCCGCACTGGGAATTCCGCTTCCCGCAGGTCGGATCGGTTCAATATGAGGGTGTCGGCCTGGAAATCCGCACCGCACTGGAGCCCTGGAACGTCATGGCCGAGGAAAGCACCGCCGGCGGCACCGCGCGCTTTGTCGATGCCTCGGTCGAACGGCTGGAGGTGAAGCTCACCGGGCTTACCCAGGGCCGTCACCATGTCCTGGTCAATGGCAAGACCGCGCCGCTGCGCGAAACCGGCCAGGCCGAAGCCGTGGCCGGCGTCCGCTTCAAGGCCTGGCAGCCGGCCCATGGCCTGCATCCCACCATCCCGGCCCAGGCGCCGCTGGTGATCGAGATCTGGGACAGCTGGCGCAAGCGCAGCCTGGGCGGCTGCACCTATCA
>JAQGLO010000182.1 GCA_028292825.1 Alphaproteobacteria bacterium
CTCCAGGGCCGCCACGCGCTCGACCTGCCGGGCGCCCTGGTCCAGGGTTTCCCCCACGGAACCGGAGGCATTTTCCAGGGCAGACAAGGCCGCGGCAAAGCGGTTTTGCGCCAATTCCAAGCGGCTCATGGGCACCTCTTCGCGCAATTTCACCAATAGCTTAGGCGGAAGCGGGAAATTGGGTCAACCGATACGCGTTAGCGAGGGGTCCGCAGCCCTTGACGGGGCCGCCGCCCCCTCGCTAAGGCCACCACCATCTTTCCCCGGGAAACACCCCATGACCGCTCCTGAGCAAGCCCAAACCCGCCACCTGGCCAACGCCATCCGGATGCTGTCCCTGGATGCGGTGGAAACGGCAAAGTCCGGGCATCCCGGCCTGCCGCTGGGCATGGCCGATGTGGCCACTGTCCTGTTTTCCCGCTTCCTGAAATTCGATGCCACCAATCCCGGCTGGGCCGACCGCGACCGCTTTGTGCTGTCGGCCGGCCATGGCTCGATGCTGCTCTATTCCCTGCTGTGGCTGAACGGCTATCCCAAGGTGACGCTGGAAGACCTCAAGACCTTCCGCAAGGTCGGCAGCCCCACCGCCGGCCATCCCGAGCATGGCGACCTGCCCGGCATCGAGACCACCACCGGACCTTTGGGCCAGGGCATCGCCAATGCCGTGGGCATGGCGCTGGCCGAGCGGCTGCTGAACGCCCGCTTCGGCGACGACCTGGTCAGCCACAAGACCTATGTCATCGCCTCGGACGGCGACCTGATGGAGGGCATCAGCCAGGAAGCCATCGCGCTGGCCGGGCACCTGAAGCTGTCCAACCTGATCGTGTTGTGGGACCACAACAACATCACCATCGACGGTTCGATCCATCTGTCGGACTCCACCGACCAGCAGAAGCGGTTCGAAGCCTCGGGCTGGACCACCGATACCTGCGACGGCCATGACGCCGCCGACATCTTCCGCGCCCTGGAAAAGGCGCAGACGTCAGACGGTCCGGTGATGATCGCCTGCCGCACCATCATCGGCTTCGGCATGCCGGGCCGCGAGGGCACCCAGAAGGCGCACAGCGACGCGCCGGGCGCCGAGATCGTGGCGGGCGCGCGCAAGGAACTGGGCTGGGCCTATGAACCCTTCATCGTTCCGGACGACCTGTTGAATCAGTGGCGCGCCATCGGCAGCCAGGGCGCCAGGGCCTGCGCCGACTGGACCGCGCGCAAGAATGCCAGCAAGCGCGCCAAGGAATTCGACGACACCATCAACGACGTGCTGCCGCCGTCGCTGGCGCCCGCACTGCTGGCGCTGAAGGAAAAGCTGTCGACCGAAAAGCCCGCCGCCGGCACCCGCAAGATGAGCGAGAAGGCGCTGGAGGTCATCAATGGCGAGCTTCAGAACACCATCGGCGGCTCGGCCGACCTGACGCCGTCCAACAACACCCGTTCCAAGGGCATGGTGGAAGTTAGCCCCGGCAATTTCGGCGGCCGCTACATCCATTACGGCATCCGCGAACATGGCATGTGCGCCGCGATGAACGGCATGGCGCTGCATGGCGGCGTCATTCCCTATGGCGGCACCTTCTTCGTCTTCTCCGACTATTGCCGCCCCGCCATCCGCCTCGCCGCCCTGATGGGCATCCGCGTCATCTTCGTGATGACGCATGACTCCATCGGCGTGGGCGAGGACGGCCCGACCCACGAACCTGTCGAACAGCTGGCCGCCATGCGCGCCATGCCGGGCCTGCTGACCATGCGTCCCGCCGACGGCGTGGAGACGGCGGAATGCTGGCAGATCGCGCTGGAAACCAGCCGCCGCCCCAGCCTGATCGCCTTCTCGCGCCAGGATGTGCCGACGGTGCGCGACTATCACACATCCGAAAACCTCTCTGCCAAGGGCGCCTATGAACTGGTCGGCGCGGCCAATGGCGATGCCATCGTCACCTTCCTGGCCACCGGCACGGAAGTGTCGCTGGCGATGGAAGCCCGCGCCAAACTGGCCGAAGACGGCATCGGCGCGCGCATCGTCTCCATGCCCTGCTGGGCGCTGTTCGAGGAACAGACCGAAGAGTATCGCCGCAAGACCCTGGGCCCCGGCACCGTCAAGGTCGCCATCGAAGCCGGCGCGCGCGAAGGCTGGGACCGGTACATCGGCTCGGAACTGCTCGAACAGGGCGGCGCCTTCATCGGCATGCGCAGCTTCGGCGCATCGGGTCCCTACAAGGACGTCTACAAGAAGTTCGGCATTACCGCCGAAGCGGCCGTCGCCGCCGCCAAGAAACTGCTCAAGATTTAAGTGGAGATCTGACCATGGCCCTTCGTGTTGCAATCAACGGCTTCGGCCGCATCGGCCGGCTTGTGCTGCGGGCGATCGTGGAATCGGGACGCCGGGACATCGAAGTGGTGGCCGTCAACGACCTGGGGCCGGTGGAAACCAACGCCCACCTGCTGCGCTATGACAGCGTGCATGGCCGCTTCCCGGCCCAGGTGAGCGTGGATGGCGATTTCATCATCGCCGCCGGCCACAAGATCAAGGTCACTGCCATCAAGAACCCCGCCGAGCTGCCGCATCGCGAACTGGGCGTGGACATCGCGCTGGAATGCACCGGCCTGTTCACGGCGCGCGACAAGGCCGCCCTGCACCTGGATGCCGGCGCCAAGCGCGTGCTGATTTCCGCGCCGGGCGAGAATGCCGATCTGACGGTGGTCTACGGCGTCAATCACGACAAGCTGACCAGGGACATGCTGGTCGTGTCCAACGCCAGCTGCACCACAAACTGCCTGGTGCCGGTGGCCAAGGTGCTGAATGATGCCGTCGGCATCGAGCGCGGCATGATGACGACCATCCATTCCTATACCGGCGACCAGCCCACGCTGGACACCATGCACAAGGATCTCTACCGGGCCCGAGCCGCGGCGCTGAGCATGATCCCGACCTCGACCGGCGCCGCCAAGGCCGTGGGCCTGGTGTTGCCGGAACTCAAAGGCAAGCTGGACGGCATGTCGGTGCGCGTGCCGACCCCGAATGTGTCGCTGATCGACCTGAAATTCTGCGCCGCGCGCGCCACCTCGGTGGCCGAAATCAACGACGCCATCAAGGGCGCCGCCATCGGCTCGCTCAAGGGCATCCTGGATGTGGTGCACGAAAAGCTGGTGTCGGTGGACTTCAACCACAACCCGGCCTCGTCCAGCTTTGCGCTGGACCAGACCAAGGTGATGGACGGCAACTTCGTGTCGGTGATGGCCTGGTACGACAATGAATGGGGCTTCTCCAACCGCATGGCCGACACCGCCGTGGCGATGGGCAAGCTGATCTAGATGGCTAGCCTGAAGCGAAGCGGAAGGCCATGAAAAAGTTTCGGACGCTCGATGACCTTGACGTGAAGGGCAAGCGCGTACTCGTTCGCGCCGACCTGAACGTTCCGGTGAAAGACGGCGTCGTCACCGACGCCACCCGCATCCAGCGCCAGGCGCCCACCCTCCGCGAACTGGCCGACAAGGGCGCGCGCGTTATCGTGCTCAGCCATTTCGACCGGCCCAAGGGCAAGGTGGTGCCCTCCATGTCGCTGAAGGTGCTGGTGCAGCCTTTGTCCGACGCCGTGGGCCGCAAGGTCGCTTTTGCCGATGACTGTATCGGCCCCACCGCGCAAGCCGCCGTCGACGCCTTGAAGGATGGCGACATGCTGCTGCTGGAAAATACCCGTTTCCATGCCGGCGAGGAAAAGAACGATTCTGACATGGCCAGGCAGCTTGCCGCGCTGGGCGACATCTTCGTCAACGACGCCTTCAGCGCCGCGCACCGCGCCCATGCGTCCACCGAAGGCGTGGCGCGCCTGCTGCCCAATGCGGCGGGCCGCTCCATGCAGGCCGAGCTCACCCATCTGGAAAAGGCGCTGGGCCAGCCCGAGCGCCCTGTGATGGCGGTGGTCGGCGGCGCCAAGGTCTCCACCAAGATCGACCTGCTGGAAAACCTGGTGGGCCGGGTGCAGACCCTGGTGATCGGCGGCGCCATGGCCAACACCTTCCTGGCGGCGCAGGGCATCAAGGTTGGCAAGTCGCTGTACGAACCCGATCACATGGAAACCGCGCGCAGGATCACGGCCGCCGCGCAGAAGAGCGGCGCGGTCATCCTGCTGCCGACCGATGTTGTGGTGGCAAAGGAATTCAAGGCCAACGCCGCCCACCGCACGGTCGCGACCAGCGACATCGCCGATGACGAAATGGTGCTGGATGTCGGCCCGGACAGCGTCAAGGCTTTCGAGAAAAGCCTCGAGACCACCAGGACCCTGGTGTGGAACGGTCCCTTCGGCGCGTTCGAAACCGTTCCCTTCGATGCGGGAACCGTGGCGGCGGCGCAATCTGTCGCAGCCGCGACCCGCGCGGGCCGGCTACTCTCGGTCGCGGGCGGCGGCGACACCGTTGCCGCGCTGGCCCAGGCCGGCGTCGAGCAGGACTTCACCTACGTCTCGACCGCCGGCGGGGCATTCCTGGAATGGCTTGAAGGAAAAACATTGCCGGGGGTCGAAGCCCTCAAGGCAAAATAGGGGACGGACATGAATCTCGAAGCGCTGAACAAGATCGCGGTGAAGATGGTCACGCCCGGCAAGGGCATTCTGGCGGCCGATGAATCCGGCGGCACCATCAAGAAGCGCTTCGACGCCATCAAGGTCGACAATACCGAAGAGAACCGCCGCGACTATCGCGAGTTCATGTTCCGCACGACAGCGGCGATGAAAGACCACATCTCGGGCGTCATCCTGTTCGACGAAACCATCCGCCAGAAGGCCAAGGATGGTACCACTTTGGTCTCCATCATCGAGGCCGCCGGTTCCATTCCCGGCATCAAGGTCGATGCCGGCGCCAAGCCATTGGCGGGTTGCTCCGGCGAGACCATCACCGAAGGCCTGGACGGCCTGCGCGAGCGCTTCCAGGACTATTACAAGCTGGGGGCGCGCTTTGCGAAGTGGCGCGCGGTGATCGACATCGCCGACGGCATTCCCTCCACGACCGCCGTCACCGCCAACACCCAGGCGCTGGCCCGCTATGCGGCGCTGGCCCAGGAAAACGGCATTGTTCCGATCGTGGAGCCGGAAGTGCTGATGGATGGCGGCCACGGCATCGACAAGTGCGAGGAAGTCACCGAGTGGGTGCTGAAGCAGCTTTACAGCGATCTCTACACCGCCCGCGTGGCGCTGGAAGGCACCATCCTCAAGCCCAACATGATCATCGCGGGCAAGAAATGCTCCACCCAGAATTCGGTGGAGGAAGTCGCCTCGCGCACCATCAAGGTGCTGAAGCGCTGCGTGCCGCCGGCTGTGCCGGGCATCGCCTTCCTGTCGGGCGGCCAGTCGGACATCGACGCCACCGCGCATCTGGACGCCATGCACAAGCTCGGCGCCCTGCCCTGGGGCCTGACCTTCAGCTATGGCCGCGCCTTGCAGGCCGCGCCGCAGAAGGCGTGGTCGGGCAAGGCCGAGAATGTCGCCGCCGGCCAGGCCGCCTTCGCGCATCGCGCCCTGATGAACAGCAATGCGGCGCTGGGCAAATGGTCCAAGGCTGACGAAGCTTGAGCAACTGCCGCCTTTACCTGATTTCACCGCCCAAGCTTTCGGCGGCGAATTTTTTGGGTCCGCTGACCGAAGCCTTGAAGGGCGGCGACGTCGCCAGCTTCCAGTTGCGCCTGAAGCATGTCAGCGATGACGAGATCCGCCGCGCCTGCGACGCACTGCGCCCTGTGGTGCAGCAGCATGGCGCCGCGTTTATCCTGAACGACCGGCCCGACCTCGCCGCCGAACTGGGCTGCGACGGCGTGCATGTCGGACAGGAAGATGCCAGCTATGGCGAGGCCCGCGCCGCGCTGCCCAAGGGCATTGTCGGCGTCACCTGCCATGACAGCCGCCACCTCGCCATGGAAGCGGCGGAAGCCGGCGCCGACTATGTCGCCTTCGGCGCCTTCTTCCCGACCACGACAAAAGAACCCAAGACCACCGCCGACATCGAACTGCTGTCCTGGTGGAGCGAGATGATGGTGGTGCCGTCTGTCGCCATCGGCGGCATCACGGTGGCCAACGGCCCGGCACTGGTGGAAGCGGGCGCCGATTTCCTCGCCGTCTCGGCCGGCGTGTGGGACCATGACGGCGGCCCCGAAAGCGCGGTGCGCGCCTTCAACGCGCTGTTCTGACGGAGCCCTGTGATGAAAGCCAAGAGATGAAAGAGAGACTGCTCGGCTTCATCTTCTGCGCCATCCTTGTGGCCTTCGCCGTCAATGTCGCGCTGGACGGCATTCACCATCATTATTCCACCAGCCTGTGGTTCCAGGACCATTGGGTGCTGTACGACATCGCCATTCCCGCCGCCGTGCTGCTGGCGCTGGCCTGGTGGATGGGCTTTTTCCGCCCCCGGGGCGCGCGCTGGGGCGATGCCGCCGCCCTGCTGACCATCGCCCTGCTGGTCTACGCCATGCTGGGCGCGGGCTATTCCTGCTGGAAATACTGTTTCTAGGCTGCTATTACCCGCCCGCTCTTTGAACCTGCCCCGTTTTGCGTAGCAAAACAGGCAAACAAATCTGTTCCACCCCCGTGCCCGGAGGCACGATCATCATGGCCAAGATTACCGGCAACGAAATCAGTCCCGGCACCCTGATCAACCATGACGGCGGGCTGTGGATCGCGGTGAAGACCGTCAAGGTCAAGCCCGGCAAGGGCGGCGCCTACAACCAGGTCGAGCTCAAGAATATCGAAGTCGGCACCAAGCTGAACCAGCGCTTCCGCAGCGACGAAGCCGTGGACGAAGCCATCCTGGACAAGAAGGACTTCCAGTTCCTGTTCGCCGCGGGCGACATGCTGACCTTCATGGACATGGAGAATTACGAGCAGATTGAATTGTCGGTGGACTTCGTCGGCGAAGACCAGGCGAAATTCCTGCAGGACGGGATGAAGACCCTGGTCAACATGTATGAAGGCCGGCCCATCGGCATCAAGCTGCCGGTGCAGGTGACCCTGACCATCGCCGAAGCCGATCCGGTGATGAAGGGCGGCACCGCCGCCCCCAGCTACAAGACCGCGGTGCTGGAGAATGGCCTCAAGGTCCAGGTGCCGCCCTTCATCGGCGCCGGCGAACGCATCATCGTCGCCACCGAAGACGGCTCCTATGTGCGCAGGGCGGACTAAACCATGGCTTACATCTCCCCTGCCCTGAATGTGATGATCGCCGCCGCCCGCAAGGCCGGCCGCCCGCTGATCCGCGACTTCAATGAACTGGAGAATCTGCAGATCTCCATGAAGGGCCCGGCCGACTTCGTCACCAGCGCCGACAAGCGCACCGAAAAGATCCTGATCGAGGAACTGACCAAGGCCCGCCCCGGCTATGGCTTCCTGGGCGAGGAAACCGGTTCCACCGCCGGCGCCGACACCACCCACCGCTTCATCATCGATCCCATCGACGGCACCACCAACTTCATGCACGGCATCCCGCACTTCGCCATTTCGATTGGCCTGGAGCGCGAAGGCCAGATCGTGTCGGGCATCGTCTTCAATCCCGTCACCGACGACTTGTTCACCGCCGAGAAGGGCCATGGCGCCTATCTCAACAACAAGCGGCTGCGCGTCGCGGCGCGCAAGGAACTGCCCTCCTGCGTCTTCGCCACCGGCTTGCCGTTCAAGGGCAAAGACGGCCGCGCCCGCTCTCTGGCGGAAATGGACACCATGCTGGGCGTGTCGTCCGGCGTGCGCCGCTTCGGCGCCGCCTCGCTCGACCTCGCCTGGACAGCGGCGGGCCGCGTCGACGGCTATTGGGAGCGTGACGTCAATATCTGGGATTGCGCCGCCGGCATCGTGCTGGTGCGCGAGGCGGGCGGCATCGTCAGCGACTTCGCCGGCCG
>JAQGLO010000196.1 GCA_028292825.1 Alphaproteobacteria bacterium
ATGGTGAGCGACGACATCAAGCGCGGGCGGCTGGTGGTGCTGGATGTCGAGATGCCCGGCGACTTCGCCTATCCCCTTCACACCGTCTATCGCAGCGACACGCCGCCGGGACCGGCCGCGTCGTGGCTGATGGAGCGGCTGGCCAGCGCGTGAACATCGCAAGCGCTGTCACAAACAAAATCCACTTCGGAACAATCAGCGCCCTCGCACATTGGCGAAAGTACGCGTAGTGTTTTTGCGTTCCACATCCACCATGGAGTGAATGACATGGCATCGAAGAAGAAGGCGAAGAAGGCCGCCAAGAAAAAGGCGCCCGCCAAGAAAGCCGTCAAGAAGAAGGCGGCCAAGAAATCCTCCGCCAAGAAGGCGAAGCCGGTCGCCAAGAAGAAGGCGACCGCCAAGAAAAAGCCCGTAAAGAAATCCGCGAAGAAGACCGTGAAGGCGGTGGCCAAAAAGGCCCCCGCCAAGAAGAAAGCGGTGAAGAAGAAGCAGATCGTGGGCGAGGGCGACTATGCCGCCTCCGCCAAGTTCGATGCCGACCAGGCCAGCTTCGTGAAGCGCAACAAGGCCAGGATCCCCGAACTGGGCAAGGAAGCCGAAGCCGCCCTTGACGGTCCGGAAGGCGACGCCCTGCGCGATGCCGAAGCCGCCGCCGCCGGCCGCTCCCGCGACACCTTCGAGCCGTAACGGCTGGAAAAACAAAGGCCGCGCCTCTTTCAGGGCGCGGCCTTTTTCTTTGCCATTTGCTGGCGGCTACTTCTCGTCCGGCTTGAAATCCAGCGCGCAGCCATTGGTGCAATAGCGCAGGCCGGTGGGCTGAGGGCCGTCGTCGAAGACATGGCCCAGATGGCCGCCGCACTTGGCGCAGTTGAATTCCGTGCGCGTCATGCCGTGGCTGGTGTCGGCAGTGGTCGTCACCGCGCCCGGCAGGGTGTCGTAGAAGCTGGGCCAGCCGCTGCCGCTTTCATACTTGGTCTTGGCGTCGAACAGCTCGGCGCCGCAGCCGGCACACTGGAACTCGCCGGGGCGCTTTTCATAGTTCAGCGGGCTGGAGCCGGGGCGCTCGGTGCCGCGCTCCAGAAGAACGCGGCGCTGTTCGGGGGTCAGTTCGCGGGTGGTGTTGTCGGACATGAGATGTTTCCTTTCCTTGCCCCATAATACGTCAGAACAGCCAAATAGTTACGCCGGCAGCGCTTCTCAAGGATTGGCGGCCACCACCATCGCCAGCATCTCGCTGAGCTTGCCCGTATTTCCGAAGGCAAAGCCCGCGTCATAGCTCACATCATCCACTTTCCAGCCGGCGGGCGTATTGGCCAGCACCAGCACATCGTTCCAGTGCGCGGGCTTTTCCGGCTTGCGGCCGGCGGCGGGGGGAACGTCATGGGTCAGCGCCACCGGGCAGCGGGCCGCCTGGCCGGCCACCGTGCAGGCGCCGATCTGCCAGGCGGTGGCGCCCTCGAACAGCGAGGAAAAGATGTCGCCTTCCAGCATGGGCGGCACGGCATTCCGGACCTTGGCGGAAAGCCGCGCCTGGGCGGCCGCCGCATCGGCCACCTGCCGGTTGAGGCGGGGCGTCAGCACGGCGCTGTAGCGCAGCCGCCCTGTTGCGTCGGGAATGCCGCCGCCCTGGACATGCTGCGCGGCATAGACGGCATAGAAGGCGTTGGCGGCCGCCATGGGATCGTCGGCCGCGTGCGCGGGCACGGCCAGAAGGCCCAGCAGGACGACCAGCCGCTTCACTTCTTCAGCGAGTCGCGGATTTCGCGCAGCAGCAGGACGTCTTCGGGCGTCGCCGGATCTGCCGCCTTGGGCGGCGGCGCCAGCTTGTTGATCTGGCGGATCAGCATGAACAGAACAAAAGCCACGATCAGGAAATTGATGATGGCGTTGATGAAGAGGCCGTAATTGATGGTGACGGCCTTGGCGGCGGTGGCGGCAGCCAGGGTATCGACACTGTGATCGCCCTTGATGACGACGAAGAAGTTCGAGAAATCCACGCCCCCCAGCGCCAGCCCGATCGGCGGCATGATGATGTCCTTGACCAGCGAATTGACGATGCCGGTGAAGGACGCGCCGATGATGACACCGACCGCCAGGTCCAGCACATTGCCGCGCATGGCGAATTTCTTGAACTCTTCAAACATGAACCGATCCTTCGGATTGCTTTGGCCAAGGCTAATCGGGCGCGGGCCCGCCAACAAGATGGCGGGGAATGGCGAGATAGGCGCAGGCCAAAGCGGTGCCCGCCATCGCGCCCAGGCTGTTGGCGAATTCGTCCAGCCATTCGGCGTCTCGGCCCGTGAAGCTCTGCAGGATTTCCAGCGCGCCACCCAGCGCGATCACGCCCAGCAGCACCAGCAGCACCGACCGCCGCAGGCCCCAGGCCAGCGAGGCCAGCAGCGCCAGGCCGAAATAGGCGGTGAAGTGTTCGGCCTTGTCCCAGCCGAAGACTTCATCGGCGATGTGGGGCGGATGCGGCGTCAGCTCGCCCCACGCCACCACGGCCAGCGCCGGCAGGAACAGCCACAGCCCGGCACGCCGGACCCAGGGCAGGAATTTTCCGCGAAAGAAGAGCATCCGTTGCGCATAGCGCAAAAGCGGCGGTGCGTCTGTCTTAAATTCAGGAAAGCTTCGCGCTGGCCATGCTGCTCGCAGGCAGCGACAGGCGGAAGGTAAGTCCCAGATCGGTGTTCTGGATCTGCAGCTCGGCGCCGATCTCGCCCGCCAGGCTGCGCATCACGCGAAAGCCCAGGCCGCCATGGATGGCGGGATTGAAGCCATCCGGCAGGCCGACGCCGTCATCGCTGACCGACAGCACCAGCCGTCCGTCGCCGGAGGCATGGCAGTCCACCGTCATCACCAGCGGCACGCCGGCGGGATGGGCGTATTTCATGGCGTTGATGAAGACCTCGCAGAGAATGAGGATGATGGGCTGGACCTGGCGCATCAGCACCAGGCAGTCGCCGCCGGAATGCTCCACCCGCACCAGCTGGTCGGGCGAGGACAGGGCCGAGACCAGCGCATCGGTCACCTCCTTGAGATGCGGCCTGAGATTGGTCGCGCCTTCGGAGCTGACATGGGACAGCAACCGGTGCAGCTGGCCGATGGTGTTGATGCGGGCGGCGATGCCTTCCAGCAGCAGCCGCACCTCGGCATTGGAGAGGGGGGCCGGGTTCTTGCGGACCGAGGCCGCCTGCATCCGCACCATGCTGACCAGCAGGGTCAGGCTGTTGGCGATGCGGTGATTGGCTTCCGCGACGATGTCGGCGGAGGCAGTCGTGGGCATTGATATCCGATTTTCTGCGAGGAGCATGTTCATGGGGCCTGCTTTCTGGCTTCCACCATGCGCTCGACCCGCACCATCAGCAAGGAATTTTATCTATTACTTTCAGATACTTAGATGAGTAATCGTCTGCTTTTGTACCATCAACTCTCTTGCATCAAGGAACCAAAAGTTCCCAATATCTGTTTTCTTAGAGCTAGGCCCTTAATGCGCCGCTTGCTCATAATGAGTAAGTGGCCAAGTGCTTGGCATGAAAGGGAATAAAGGCATTTGCATGAATGATTTGACGCGCGGTGAGCGCCTCCAGATCATGTTGACCAAGGAGGAACTGGAGGCCCTGGACAACTGGCGCTTCCAGCGCCGCATGCCCAGTCGGGCGGCAGCCATCCGGGAACTTTTGAAGCGCGGCTTGGCCGCGGAGGGCTTTGCCGTGGCGGAAGGCGGCTCCCAGTCCAAGGATTTCGGGGTCACCGACCGGGCCGAAGGCACCGGCGAATAGCCCTTTTCGGCGGGGACGACTTGCCTTTTCCCCGCTTTTCCTTTTAAACGCGCCCTCTTCGAGTGGCCCGGCCGGACATGCCGTGGCTGCTCCCGAAAGCGACCCCCGTGCGTCTTCGCACATCAACCCAGGGGGCCCGGCGTCAGTCGGGGTACCGTAAGGAAAAGCAAAATGTCCAAGATGAAGACCAAATCGGGCGCCAAGAAGCGCTTCAAGATCACGGCCAGCGGCAAGATCAAGACCCACCAAACGGGCAAGCGCCACAGGCTGATCAACAATTCGCCGGCGCGCACCCGCGACCTGCGCGGCATGGACAATCTGTCCTCGTCCGAAACCCGGCGCGTGAAGCGCTGGATGCCGTATGGCGGAGGAATCTAACCATGAGCCGCACCCCCCGTTCCGTTCCGTCGCGCGCCCGCCGCAACAAGGTCCTCAAGCAGGCCAAGGGCTTTACCGGCCGCCGCAAGAACAACATCACCACGGCCAATGCCGCGGTCGACAAGTCGCTGCAGCACAATTACATCGGCCGCAAAGAGCGCAAGCGCAACTTCCGCGCCTTGTGGATCCAGCGCATCAACGCCGCCGTGCGCGAGCATGGCATCACCTACAGCCGATTTATCGCCGGGCTTGCCGGTGCCGGGATCATCGTGGACCGCAAGGTCCTGTCCGATCTCGCCATCCATGAGCCCGTTGCGTTCAAGGCTCTGGTGGATCAGGCGTCTAAGGCCTAATCACGAACTCCATCGGAGCAGATCGGCGGGCGCGTGCCCGCCGATGGTTTCTCTTTGCGGGTTTGCATGACCGACATCCTCCAGTCCGACATCCTGGCGCAGATTTCCGCCGCGGCCGACGAAGCCGCGCTGGAAGCCGTGCGCGTGGCGACGCTGGGCAAGAAAGGCTCGGTGTCGGCGCTGCTGGCCACCATGGGGGCGCTGTCGCCCGACGAGCGCAAGGTCCAGGGCCCCAGGTTCAACGGCCTGCGCGACACGGTGACGGCGGCGATCGCCGCCCGCAAGGCGGAGCTGGGCGATGCGGCGCTGGATGCGCGGCTGGTGTCCGAGACGCTGGACGTCACCCTGCCCGCCCGCCCCGAGAATACGGGAACGGTGCATCCCATTTCGCAGGTGCTGGAGGAAGTGGTCGCCATCTTCGCCGACCTGGGCTTTGGCGTCGCCGAAGGCCCGGACGTGGAGTTCGACGACTACAATTTCACCAGGCTGAACATCCCGCCGGACCATCCCGCCCGCCAGATGCAGGACACCTTCTATGTGTCACCGCAGGCGGACGGTTCGAGCCACGTGCTTCGCACCCACACCTCGCCGGTGCAGGTGCGCACCATGCTGAACAACAAGCCGCCCATCCGCATCATCTCGCCGGGCCGCACCTATCGCGTTGACAGCGATGCAACCCATTCGCCCATGTTCCACCAGGTGGAAGCACTGGTGATCGATGAAGGCATCACCCTGGGCCACCTGAAATGGACCGTCGAGGAATTCTGCAAGGCCTTCTTCGAGATCGACAAAATCGAGCTGCGCGCACGGCCATCCTTCTTTCCCTTCACTGAACCGTCGCTGGAATGGGACATGCGCTGCGACCGCAGCGTGCCGGGCAAGATCAGCTTCGGCACCGGCAATGACTGGCTGGAGCTCGGCGGCAGCGGCATGGTCCATCGCAAGGTGCTGGAGAATTGCGGCATTGACAGCACGAAGTACCAGGGCTTCGCCTTCGGCTTCGGACTGGACCGCATGGCCATGCTGAAATACGGCATGCCCGACATTCGCAGCTTCTTTGAAAGCGACCTGCGCTGGCTGAAGCATTACGGCTTTGCGGCGCTGGATATTCCCACGCTGGATGGGGGGCTTTCGAAGTGAAGTTCACCCTCTCCTGGCTGAAAGAACATCTCGACACCGATGCGTCGGTCGAGGCCATCTCCGAACGCCTGACCAGCATCGGGCTGGAAGTGGAAAGCGTCACCAATCCCGGCGCGGCGCTGAAGGATTTCATCGTCGGCGAGATCGTCACCGCCGACAAGCATCCCAATGCCGACAAGCTGCGCCTTTGCACGGTCGCCACCGGCACTGACACATTGCAGATCGTCTGCGGCGCGCCGAACGCACGCGCCGGCATCAAGGTGGTGCTGGCCCGTCCGGGCACCGTGATCCCCGCCACCGGCGAAGCCTTGAAGCTGGGTACCATCCGCGGCGTGGAATCGCGCGGCATGATGTGCAGCGTCCGTGAACTGCTGCTGGGCGAAGATCATGACGGCATCATCGAACTGAAGCCGGGCGCAACCGTCGGCGCGCCCGTGATCGCGGCGCTGGAAGACTCCGGCCTGCTGGCCAATGATCCGCTGTTCGATGTCTCCATCACCCCCAATCGCGGCGATGCGGCCAGCGTGTGGGGCATCGCGCGCGATCTCGCCGCCAGCGGCCTGGGCACCCTGAAGACGGAAAAGGTCCAGCCCGTCGCGGGCAAATTCCCCTCGCCGGTGAAAGTGGTGCTGGATTTCGCGCCCGAGAACAAGGCCGCCTGCCCGATCTTCGCCGGCCGTCTCATTCGCGGCGTCAGGAACGGCCCCGCGCCCAAATGGGTGCAGGACCGGCTGAAGAGCGTGGGCATGAAGTCCATTTCCGCGCTGGTCGATGCCACCAACCTTGTTTCACAGGATCGCGGCCGCCCGCTGCATGTCTTCGATGCGGGCAAGCTGAACGGCAACATCACCGCCCGCATGGCCAAGGACGGCGAACAGGTGCTGGCGCTGGACGATGTCACCTACACGCTGGACGCAAACGCCGTCGTCATCGCCGACGATGCGCACGCGCTGGGCATTGCCGGCATCATGGGCGGCAAGGATTCCGGCAGCTATGACGACACGGTGGACGTGTTCCTGGAATCCGCCTTCTTCGATGCCGGCTTTGTGGCGCGCACCGGCCGCAAGCACGGCATCATCAGCGACGCGCGCTATCGCTTCGAACGCGGCGTCGATCCGCAATTCGTGCTGCCGGGGCTGGAGCTGGCGACACAGCTGATCCTGGACTGGTGCGGCGGCGAGGCGTCCGATGTGGTGATCGCCGGCGCCCTGCCGTCGCCGCACAAGCCGATCACGTTCAATCCCGCCTTCGTGGAAAAGCTGGGCGGCATCGCCGTGCCGCGCGAGCGCATCATCGAAATTCTGGGCGACCTGGGTTTTGTCGTGGAAGATCACGGCGACCTGCATGTGGTGCCGCCATCCTGGCGCCATGACGTGGACGGTCCCGCCGACCTGGTGGAAGAAGTGGTGCGCATCCACGGCCTTGCCGGCGTCGCATCCGTGCCGCTGCCGCGCGCCCATGCCGTGGCCGCGCCGGTCCTGTCCAAGGCCCAGCGCCGCACCCGCACCGCCCGCCGGGCGCTGGCGGTGCGCGGCTTCAACGAGACGGTCAGCTTTTCCTTTATCGCTCGCGCCAACGCCGCCTTGTTCGGCGGCGGCGATGACGCGCGCCAATTGTCCAATCCCATCGCCTCGGACCTGGATGCGTTGCGCCCGTCCATCCTGCCGTCCTTGCTGGCGGCGGCGTCGCGCAATGCCGCGCGCGGATTCTCCAACCTGCAGCTGTTCGAGATCGGCGCCGCCTTCGACAGCGGCATGCCGGGCGCGCAGAAGACAGTGGCGTCCGCCATCCGCACCGGCCATGCTGAACGCCACTGGCAGAAGACCGAAGCACCCGGCTTGTTCGACGTAAAGGCCGATCTGCTGGCGGCGCTGGAAGCCATCACCGGCGCGCCCATGTCGGCGCCGATCACCCAGGGGGCGCCCGGCTGGTATCACCCCGGCCGCAGCGGCACCATCGCCATGGGCCCCAAGGTCATCGCCCAGTTCGGCGAACTGCATCCCAAGGTTCTGGCCGCGTTTGATATCAAGGTGCCGGTCGCGGGATTTGAAATCTTCCTCGACGCCATCCCGGATGCCAAGACCAAGGGAAACAGCAAGGCCAAGCCACTGTTCCAGCCCTCGCCCTTCCAGGCCATCGAGCGCGACTTCGCATTTGTGGTGGATGCGAAGCTGGCTGCCGGCGAGATCGTGAAAGCCGTCAAGCAGGCAGACCGCAACCTGGTCGACACCGTCACCGTGTTCGACGTCTATGAAGGCAAGGGCGTGCCCGAAGGCCGGAAGTCTGTCGCGGTCGCCGTGCGCATCCAGCCCAAGGACGCCACGCTGACCGATGCCGAGATCGAAGCCCTGAACCAGAAGATCGTGGCGGCGGCGCTGAAGCTGGGCGCGACGCTGCGGGGCTAGGATTTATCGTCAGCGTCCTCGCTGGTGACATAGACAGAAAACTGAATGTCCAAGCCATATTGACCCAATATTGCTGCAGCTTCACTCGGCGCAGTTATCGTAAGGCTGACCATCTCGTCTCGAAATCGAACAGCCAGATCCACGCTTGCCGAGCCAATCAACCCATCCTTTCGAAGCGTGAAAAGAGTCGGGCCAACTTTTGAGGCACAATCGATAGCTGCGCGCCAAATATCCTCGTCGTCATCAATATCAATTTGCGCATAGTGAGCCGAGGTTTTGCGCATTGGTTCGTACCTGTCCAACTGGATGTTCAGCGCCGCTTCCAAATCGACTTTCGTCATCTGGACGTCACCAATGCGCAAAACCGCGCCAACCAGATAAGACGTTTTGGGGTCACCCCTCATTGAGTTCCTGCTTCTATGAAATTTAGCAGCTTCGGACTCGCACCGATCTCTTTTGCCAGCTTCTCAAACTCCGCCCGCGCCCGCGGATTGCCGCGCTGGTGGCGTTCGGCGAAGATCAGCTCGTTCTTCTGGGTGTGTTCGAAGCCGGTATATTCCGTCACCCGCACCTTGTAGCCATGCGCTTCCAGGTAGAGCCCGCGCAGCACATTGGTCAGGTGCGAGCCGAACTCGCGCCGGTGCATGCCGTGCCGCCACAACTGATCGAGCAGGCCTTTCGCGCCGTCCAGTTGCGCGGCAAGCTCCGCCTGGCAGCAGGGCACCAGCGCCACGAACTTCGCTTCATGCTTCAGCGCGAACAGGATCGCTTCGTCGGTGGCGGTGTCACAGGCATGCAGTGCCGTGACGATATCCACCGCGCCGACCTGGCTTTCCGCAATCGTGCCTTCGACAAAATCCATCCGGGTGAAGCCGCTTTCGGCGGCGATCTTCCTGGCCGTTTCCACCAGCGCCGGACGCGCCTCCACATTCAGCACCCGGCCGCGCCCGGCAGGTCCGAAATACAGGTCATACAGAATGAAGCCCAGATAGGACTTGCCCGCCCCCAGGTCCGCCAGCACCGGCTCCGGCTTTTCGGCCAGCGCCGCATCGATCGCCGGCTTGATCAGTTGCGCCAGGTGCTGGACCTGCTTCAGCTTGCGGCGCGAATCCGCATTGATGCCGCCATTATGGGTGAGGATGTGCAGCGCCTTCAGCAGCGGCACCGACTGGCCGGGGGCCAGTTCCTCCGCCGCGCTTTTCTGGATCGTTTTTTGCGGCTTCATTTTTTCCATCCCGCGAACGCATGGCGCACGCCGTAATAATAGTTGTAGGCCCGCACCGCCCAATAGTTCATCGCATCCCACTCAAGCGGCGGCGTCAGGTCGTTCCAGTCTGGCGACAGCGCCTTCTCTATCCGGTCGGCCATGTAGAGGCGCCGTCGACCCTGCCAATAATGGACAAAGCTGTCCGTCACTTCGGACACCGGAATCTGGTTCAGGCGGCAGACTTCGCTCAGCGCGAACTGCTCGATGGTGGGGAATTTGCGGGCCCGCCCGATCAGCGCATCAATGAAAGCCAGCGTGTCTTCCAGCAGCGGTTCGTGTCCCGGCGAAACCCCGATCAGCCCGGAATTGAACATCCAGCTCTGTTCCAGGTCATAGTGATAGCTGCCCATATGCGGCAGCGTGGTGCGCAAGCCTTTCAGCGGCGGAAACGGATTCATCTTCTCAAAGCGGTTCATCACCACCGAACATTTCACGGTGGCGAAGACCTCCTTGGGCGCCAGCTTGTCGGTGACCTCGGCGTGGAAGCCTGGCTTCACAATGGAATCGCTGTCCAGAAAGCAGACCGGCGCGGCGTAGCGCTTCAGCGCATCCAGCACCACCGCCGGCTTGATGCGGTGCGGGTAAAGCCCACCCCGCGACCAGTCATTCATGTGCGGCGCGATGTTCACCACCGCCACCGGCCAGACGGCGTAGGTCTGCGGCGCATCGGTATAGACGACGATCCGCGCGTCACTGCCCTCGCCCAGTTCCTGGCGCAGGGAAATCAGGCTGTATTTCAGTTCGCGCCGGTACTGGGCCCGCCCGCCATAATCGAGATAAAGATAGTGCAGCATCGCGCCGCTTATCGCATGCTGGCGCGGGCTTTCGCAAAACGGGGGACGATGATGCGGTTGATGCTGGCTTTTCTGGTGTTGCTCGGCCTTCCGGCGTTTGCAGCCACCCCCGCCGCAGTTACTTCCGACCCGCCGCCGGACAAGGCCCATCCCGCCGCCATGGCCTATGTCCGCATTCCCAGCGGCGGCGCGCTGCTCAACGGCGTCCTCTACACTGCCTCCGGGGCCGGGCCGCACCCCGCGCTGCTGCTCCTGCATGGCTTTCCCGGCAATGAGCAGAATCTGGACCTGGCCCAGGCGGTCCGCCGCGCCGGCTTCGACGTGCTGACCCTGCATTATCGCGGCAGCTGGGGCAGCCCGGGCGTCTTTTCCTTCGCCCATGCCATCCAGGACAGCGATGCGGCGGTCGCCTTTCTCAAAGCCAATGCCGCCAGATATCACCTCAATCCGCACCGGATTTTCGTCGCCGGCCACAGCATGGGCGGCTTCATGGCCGCCAGTGTCGCCGCCCATGACCCCGCCATCGCCGGACTGGTGATGGTCTCGGCTTGGGACATCGGCCATGACGGGGGCCAGTTTCACAACAAGTCCTTCCGCGAGGCCCAGCTGAATGACGAGTTCCGCGATGATGTCATCCCCCTGGCCGGCACCGCCCCCGACACCCTGATGGACGAGGCCATGGCCCATGCCAGGGACTGGGAATTCGCCGGCTGGGCGCCCGCCTTGGGCCTGCGCCCGGTGCTGCTGATATCGGCCGATGACGGCACCGGGCCCGACAGCCACCGCCTGGCGCTGGCCTTGGGCCTGAACAACAATCACGCGGCAACGGAGGTCCATATGGCCACCGACCACCCCTATTCCGATCACCGGATCGCCCTGGTATCCGCCGTGGTTTCCTGGCTGCAGGACCGCCTGCCCCGGCAATAAAAAGCCCTGTTGTGCCGGGGGGTTTGGGCCTGCTAACACCCGCCCCAAATGGCAGACCTCTCCAAAATCCGCAATTTCTCCATCGTCGCCCATATCGACCATGGCAAATCCACCCTGGCCGACCGGCTGATCCAGTTCACCGGCACCGTCTCCACCCGCGAGATGACCAACCAGATCCTGGATTCCATGGATATCGAGCGCGAGCGCGGCATCACCATCAAGGCCCAGACCGTGCGCCTGGACTACAAGGCGCAGGACGGCGAGATGTATGTCCTGAACCTGATGGACACGCCGGGCCATGTCGACTTCGGCTATGAGGTTTCGCGCTGCCTCGCCGCCTGCGAAGGCGCGCTGCTAGTGGTCGATGCGAGCCAGGGCGTCGAAGCCCAGACCCTGGCCAACGTCTATCAGGCGATCGATGCCGGCCTCGACATCGTGCCGGTGCTCAACAAGATCGACCTGCCCGCCGCCGAACCCGAGCGCGTCAAGCAGCAGATCGAGGATGTGATCGGCATTGATGCCAGCGAAGCCATCCCGATTTCCGCCAAGACCGGCATCGGCATCGAACTGGTGCTGGAAGCGGTGGTCAAGCGCCTGCCGCCGCCCAAGGGCATCGTCGATGCGCCGCTGAAGGCGCTGCTGATCGACAGTTACTACGACGCCTACCTTGGCGTGGTGGTGCTGGTGCGCATCATCGACGGCGAACTGAAGAAGGGCCAGAAAATCCGCATGATGGCGGCCGATGCCGTCTATCAGGTGGAACAGCTCGGCGTCTTCAAGCCCAAGAAGCTCGGCGTCGAACGGCTGGGCCCCGGCGAGGTCGGCTACATCACGGCCCAGATCAAGCAGGTGGCCGACACCAAGGTGGGCGACACCATCACAGACGAGAAGCGCGGCACCGCCCAGGCTTTGCCCGGCTTCAAGGCGGCGCAGCAGGTGGTGTTCTGCGGCTTGTTCCCGGTGGACGCCGCGCTGTTCGAGGATTTGCGCGAGGCGCTGGGCAAGCTGCATCTCAATGATGCCAGCTTCACCTATGAGACCGAAAGCAGCGCGGCGCTGGGCTTCGGCTTCCGCTGCGGCTTCCTGGGCCTGCTGCATCTGGAAATCGTGCGCGAGCGCCTGGAACGCGAATTCAATCTCGACCTGATCACCACCGCGCCCAGCGTGATCTACAAGCTCTACATGAATGACGGCGAGGTGAAGGAGCTTCACAATCCCGCCGACATGCCCGACGTGACCTATATCGATCACATCGAGGAGCCGTGGATCAAGGCGACCATCCTGGTGCCCGACGAATATCTGGGCAGCGTGCTGAAGCTGTGCGAGGATCGCCGCGGCCGCCAGGTCGAACTCACCTATGCCGGCAACCGCGCCATGGTGATCTACATGCTGCCGCTGAACGAAGTGGTGTTCGATTTCTATGACCGCCTGAAGAGCGTGTCGCGCGGCTATGCCAGCTTCGACTATCACATCGAAAAGTATGAGGAAGGCGATCTGGTCAAGATGTCCATTCTCGTCAATGACGAGCCGGTGGATGCGCTGAGCATGATCGTCAACCGGGGCCGCGCCGAAGGCCGCGGCCGCGCCATGTGCGAGAAGCTGAAGGACCTGATCCCGCGCCACATGTTCAAGATCCCGATCCAGGCCGCCATCGGCGGCAAGGTGATCGCGCGCGAGACGCTGAGCGCGCTGCGCAAGGACGTGACGGCGAAATGCTATGGCGGCGACATCAGCCGCAAGCGCAAGCTCCTCGACAAGCAGAAAGAGGGCAAGAAAAAGATGCGCCAGTTCGGCAAGGTCGACATCCCGCAGGAAGCGTTCATTGCCGCGCTGAAGATGGACGATAACTGAGCCGCGTTAACCACGCTTTTTAACGCCACGTGATCGCTCGCGCCGTCCGCGCTAACCATGCGCGATGGGTTTCTTCCGCAAAGATGATGCGTCGCGCTGGGTGGATTCCGATGCCCTGCGCTGGTCGCCGGAAGCGCCCTTCGGCGAGCCCCGCGCGAACAATGACGATCTAGGCTGGACCGAGGACAGGCCGGAGCCCGAAATTTCCGCGCCGCCGGAATCGGAAACGGCATATGCGGCCAAGCCGGACATTCCGCCGGAAGAAATTCAGCCGGTCCCTGAAGACCTCCCCATCCCCGCCAACAGCAATCGCAGCACCGGCTTTTCCACGGCGCGGCTGGCGATCGGCCTTGCCCAAGGGCTTGGTCTTTATGCCCTGATCCAGAGCCGCAGCCATGGTGTCTGGCCGGGGCATGATCCCTATTTGTTTGCGGCGCTGTCGCTGGCCGGCATCTTCGCGCCGCTGGTGTTGCTGGAAGGGCTGGGCGACGTCCCGGTGCTGCTGCTGGCGCTGTGGAGCGGCATCGTCGCCGCCGCGCTTTTCAGCCTGGGCATCTATCACCACTGGCGCATTCAGGGGCCGGAGCAGGCCCATGCCGGCATCGCGCTGGCGGTTCTGACAGCGCTGATGCTGGTAACGGCGCAGGCGCTGCTGCGCAGCTGGACCCGAAGCGGCCGTATCCTGTCCGGCTATCGCATCACTTTCGATTCCACCTGGACGCTGATCGCGCGGCTGCTGATCTGGGGCGCGATCACCGCCATCGCCTGGGCCTTGGTAGGCTCGGGCAACAGCCTGCTGAACTGGCTGCGGGCGCATTATCCCGCCTTCCGCCCCAGTGTCGATCCGCAGATGCTGATCCTGCCGCTGGTGGCGCTGGCCAGTGCGGCGGCGTTCGACATGACCGGCCACGGCAGCTGGAGCAAGCGCTTCACCCGCAAGGCGCTGCTGGCCTGCTGGACCATGGCGCTGCCCATGCTGGTGATGGTGTCGGCGATCCTGCTGGCGACACATCTGTTTTTGTCGCCCACCACGCTGGGCTGGTCGCTGACCTTCGCACTGCTGCTGCTGGTGGCGGTAAATGCCTCCTATCGCGGCGATACGAGACGCGGCCGTTGGCGCAAGGCCAGCGAGTTCGCTGCCGCTTTCCTGATTTTGGCGCTGACCTGTGTGGCGGCGAACGCATTGCATCTGCGCGTCGCGTCCCTGGGCTGGACCGCCGAACGGCTTTACGCCGCCGCCGCCATTGCGACGACCGGACTTTACGGCCTGCTCTATACGGGCGCGGCCCTGATCAGCATCGGCGGCGGTCGCTGGATGCAGCGGCTGGAAATTATCAATCCGCTGATGGCGCTGCTGCTGGTCGGATTGTGCCTGGCGCTTGCCTCGCCCCTCGCCGATCCGCTGCAGCTGGCGGTCGCCAGCCAGGCCGGGCGGCTGGAGCGCGGCGCGGTCGATCCCGCCGTCTTCGATTTCAGCTATCTGCGCCGCCAGGGCGTGCGCTTCGGCGCCGATGCGCTGGCCGCCATGGTCCATAGCCACACCCCGGAGGTGGCGCGCGACGCCGCCATCATGCTGTCGGCCGCACCGGGCGCCGAGGCGCCGCCGCCCAGCGAAATCGGCGCCAATATCACCGTGCGCACGCCGGGGGCGCGGCTCCCGGCCCTGCTGCTGGCCCATGACTGGTCCGCCGAGAAAATCCCCGTGCCGCCCTGCCTCACCCGCCCCGCCATGACCTGCGATGCCTGGTTCATGGACCTGGACCGCGACGGGACGGCCGAGATCCTGCTGGTCTATGGCACCGACGCGCGCTGGTGGGCCACGGTGATGAAGCAGACAAAGACAGGCTGGCGACCCGCCGCCAGCTTTGCCTCCCCCAGCTGCCGCGGCAGCCTGGCCGCCATGCGCGCCGGCGATCTCTATGCCGTGGACCCTGCCCCCACCTGGCAGGACCGGCTGGTGGCGGGGTTCCGGCTGACAGCAAAAGCCGCGCCGAAGGCCGATTTGCCCTGCCCGCGCTAGCTGGGTATAGACCGCGCGAATTCGAAAGCGCGCGATGCCCACCACCGCTCTCATTGATTATGGCTCCGGCAACCTCGCCAGCGCGGCGAAGGCGCTGGCGCGCGCGGCAAACGGCAAATCCGACATCGTCACCACCGCCGATCCGCAAGTGGTGCTGGACGCCGAGCGCATCGTGCTGCCGGGCGTGGGCGCTTTCGCCGACTGCATGCGCGGTCTCAATGCCGTGCCCGGCATGGTCGAGGCGTTGCGCGAAAAGGTCCTGAAGGAAGGTGCGCCGTTCCTGGGCATCTGTGTCGGCATGCAGTTGCTGGCGACGGTGGGCGTGGAATTCGGCCGTCACGCGGGGCTCGGCTGGATCGCGGGCGAAGTGGTGAAGATCACGCCTGACGACAAGAGTCTGAAGATTCCGCACATGGGCTGGAACGAGATCAGGAAAGCCCAGAGCCATCCGCTGCTGGAAGGCATTCCCGACAAGGCCCATGCCTATTTCGTGCATAGCTTTCAGCTGAAGCCGGTGCTGCCCGACGACCTGATCGCCACCACCGATTATGGCGGGCCGCTGACCGCGATGGTGGGCAACGAGAATATCGCCGGCACGCAATTCCATCCGGAAAAAAGCCAGGCCATCGGCATCAAGCTGCTGGAAAACTTTTTGAACTGGCGACCCGGATGATCATCTTTCCCGCCATCGATTTGAAAGACGGTGTCTGCGTCCGCCTGAAGAAAGGCGTGATGGCGGACGCCACGGTGTTCAACACCGATCCCGCCGCACAGGCACGCGCATTCGCGTCGCAGGGTTTTCAATGGCTGCACTGCGTCGACCTGAATGGCGCCTTCGCCGGCCGCTCCGCCAATGCCGATGCCATCAAATCCATCCGTGCCGCCACGACTGCGCCCATTCAGCTGGGCGGCGGCATCCGTGACATGGCGGCCGTGGAATTCTGGCTGGCGGCCGGCATCACCCGCGTCATTCTGGGCACCGCTGCCCTCACCGATCCGGATTTCGTCAAAGCCGCCGCCCGCGCCTTCCCCGGCCGCATCGTGGTGGGTGCCGATGCCAAGGGCGGCAAGATCGCCACCCAGGGCTGGGCCGACGTCTCGGACCTCACTCCCACCGACCTTGGCCGACGCTTCGAGGATGCCGGGGTCGCTGCCATCCTGTTCACCGACATTGACGGCGACGGCCTGCTGCAGGGCGTCAATGTCACCGCCACGGCAGCGCTGGCCCGGGCCCTGACCATCCCGGTGATCGCGTCGGGCGGGGTCGGGTCCATCGTCGACATCGACAATCTGCTGGCGGCGAACGTGCCTAATATCGAGGGCGTGGTGGTGGGCCGGGCGCTTTATGACGGCCGCATCGACGTGGCCGAGGCGCTGCGCCGGGCCGGCTAGCTTCGGCTGAGCCGGCGGGTCAATTCATCAAGCTGTTCAAGGGTTTTGTAGGCGATCTTCACTTCGCCGCCCTTGTCATCCCCGTTTTTGTCCACCCTGTGGACAACTTGAACTTTCAGCCCCAAGCGGTTGGAAATACTGGCTTCCAGGTCTGCGATATTGGGATCGATGGCCGGCTTCTTCACAGGCTTGTGTTTGAAAACCGAACGCTGTTCGGCCTGGCGCACGGTCAGCGCGCCTTCGATCAGTTCGCGCGCCCGCGCTTCCGGATCGGCCTCGCCCAGCAGGGTGCGGGCATGGCCGGCCGTCAGCTTGCCTTCCCGCAGCCAGGCCAGCACCTGCGGCGGCAGGTTCAGCAGCCGGACCGTGTTGGCGACATGGGAGCGGGACTTGCCGACATGCTGGGCCACCTCTTCCTGGGTGCGCTTGAACGGCTCGTCCATCAGCTGGCGGTAGGCGGTCGCCTCCTCGATGGCGTTGAGGTCGGCGCGCTGGACATTCTCGATGATGGCGATTTCCAGCGCCTCGCCGTCCGCCATTTCCCGCACCACCACCGGCACGTCATGCAGCTTGGCCAGCTGGGCGGCGCGCCAGCGGCGCTCGCCCGCCACGATCTCATAGCGGTCGGCGCCGAGGGGGCGCACCAGGATGGGTGACAGCACGCCCTTTTCTTTTATCGAGGCTGCAAGATCGGCCAGCGGCTGT
>JAQGLO010000005.1 GCA_028292825.1 Alphaproteobacteria bacterium
CTTTACTTCGGCGATCGTCAGGTGGGATGAAAGAAATCATAGACTTTCCTGGCCAGCGTGGCGCTGACACCACCGACGGCCATCAGATCGGCCAGGCTGGCCCCGGCCACGGCGCGGGCCGAGCCGAAATGCTGCAAAAGCGCGCGCTTCCGGCTGGCGCCCACGCCGGCAATCTCGTCCAGCGGATTGGCGCCGATGGCCGCGCTGCGCTTCTTGCGATGGCCGCCGATGACAAAACGGTGCGCCTCGTCGCGCAGGCGCTGTAGATAGTACAAAACCGGACTCTTGTGATCGAGGCGGAAGGGCTCCTTGCCCGGCATGTAGAAATGTTCACGCCCCGCATCGCGGTCCGGGCCCTTGGAAATGCCCACCAGCACCACGTCCTCCACGCCCAGATCGGCAAAGACCTGGCAGGCAATCGACAGTTGTCCGGGGCCGCCATCGATCAGCACCAGGTCGGGGCGCTTCCATCGTATATTGTCCGCATTCGTGACATCGGCTTCCTCCTTCACCATGCGGGCGAAGCGTCGGGTCAGCACTTCGCGCATCATGGCATAGTCGTCTCCCGGCGCCAGTTCCTCCGACTTGATGTTGAACTTGCGATACTGCGCCTTTTCGAAACCCTCCGGTCCCGCCACAATGAAGGCGCCCAGCGCATGGGCGCCCTGGATGTGGGAATTGTCATAGACCTCGATCCGGCTCGGCGGCTGTTCCAGGCCAAAGACATCGGCGACGCCTTCCAGCAGCTGGGTCTGGGCGCCGTTCTCGGCCAGGCGGCGGCCCAGCTGCTCGCGCGCGTTGGTCAAGGCGCGCTCCATGATCTCGCGCTTTTCGCCGCGCTGGGGCGTGGAGATTTCGACACGATGCTCGGCGCGCAGGGCAAGGGCCTCGGCCAGAAGTTCGCAGCTCGGCAATTCTTCCGATGTCAGGATCAGCTTTGGCGCGATGCGTTCGTCGTAGAACTGGCCGACAAAGCTTTCCAGCACTTCGGCCGATGGCAGGTCGGCGGCGTGACGTGGGAAATAAGGGCGATTGCCCCAGTTCTGGCCGGCCCGGAAGAAGAAGACCTGGATGCAGGTATGGCCGCCTTCGCTGTGCAAGGCGAACAGGTCGGCTTCGTCGAAGGTGGACGGGTTCACCCCCTGCGAGGACTGGATATGGCTCATGGCCTTGAGCCGGTCGCGCAATTTGGCGGCGGCCTCAAAATCCATCGCATCCGAGGCCTTGGTCATTTCGGCCTTCATGTCAGTCTGCACCGCCTGGCTCTTGCCGTTCAGGAAACTCTCGGCCTCCTCGACCAGTTCGTGATAGCCGCCCAGGTCGACGCGGTTCACGCAGGGCGCGCTGCAGCGCTTGATCTGGAACAGCAGGCAGGGCCGGGTGCGGCTTTCGAACACCGAATCCGAGCACGACCGCAGCAGGAAGGCGCGCTGCAGCGTATTGAGCGTGCGATTGACGGCGCCTGCGGACGCGAAGGGACCGAAATAGATGCCCTTGGTAGTCTTGGCGCCGCGATGCTTCAGCAATTGCGGGAAGGGATGGTCTTCGCGCAGCAGGATGTTGGGGAAACTCTTGTCGTCGCGGTAACTGACATTGTAGCGCGGCTTCAGCCGCTTAATCAGGTTGGATTCCAGCAGCAGGGCCTCGATTTCCGACGCCGTGGTGACGAACAGCATCTCGGCGGTTTCCGAGATCATCCGGGTGATGCGATCGTTATGGCCGCCGCGCAGGGCATAGGAGCTGACGCGCTTCTTCAGGCTCTTGGCCTTGCCGACATACAGCACCTCGCCCGCCGCATTCAGCATGCGGTAGACCCCTGGCGCGTCCGGGAGTGTCTTGAGATAGGCGGCGATACGCGCGGCGCCTTTGAGGGCGGGGGACAAGGTGCTCATGGAGCCTTTTCCAGCCCGGCCGCCGAGTGATTGGAATTCCACGGCAAAATCGCCTTCGGCAACATAATTGTCCGACGGGTTTTTTCGCCCCCCCTCCCCCCCGGGGGGAGGACAAGCGACGTGCAAAAGCGCGCTATCGGGGCATTTTGCCGGCAGTTATCCAACGGGTCGCACATCCTATCCAACAAAACCCGCTTTTGGCGGATGGGCGCCTGACGCGGCGCCTTCCGGGGGATTTTACCCCAGTTAGAGGCCTGGAGGACAAGTTGTAATGTTATCGGGTGCGCTCGATTTCAATGCCCACGCTCTCGGCCGCCGTCAGGGCCTCAAGCTTTTCCACCCTTACCCGCACGGTACGCACCCTCGCGTCCTCGAAACAGGCGGCTGCTATGCGTTCGGCCAGGGTCTCGGCCAGCCGGACATGGCCCTCGGCGATGATGGCGCGGATGCGCTTTTCGATCTTGTGATAATCGACCACATTTTCCAGCATGTCTTGGGCATCGGCGACTTCGTCGGTGGAAAGGTCGACATTGATGCGCACCTTCTGGGTGCGGCCCTCTTCCTGGCTATAGACCCCGATATGGGCCGGCAGTTCCAGGTTGCGGATGAAGACATGGCGGATTCCGCGCGCGGCGCTGGCGTAACTCATTCGGTCACCTTTACATCGGCGGTCTGCCAGATCAGATGCTGGCCGCCATCCACCGCCAGCATCTGGCCGGTGACGGCGGGGGCGTCCAGCAGGTAGCGGATGGCGGCGCAGATGTCGGCCGGCTCGGCACCACGCTTCAGGATTGTTGCCTCGCGCTGACGGGAAAAATCGTCTTCCGACTGACGGGCGTTGCGGATGGTGGGGCCCGGTCCCACGGCGTTGACGCGGATGCGCGGCCCCATGCCTTGGGCCAGGGTTGTGGTCAGCCAGTACAGGCCTGCCTTGCTGAGGCTATAGGAGAGAAATTGCGGCGTGGGCTTCAGCACGCGCTGGTCGACGATGTTGATGATGTTGCCCTGTTCACCGTCCGGCAACTGCTTGCCGAAAGCCTGCGACAAGACCAAGGGGCTGCGCAGGTTGGTTTCGATGTGATCGTCCCAGCTTTGGCGCGAAGCGCTTTGCCAGTCATCATTCTCGAACAGCGAGGCGGAATTGACCAAAGCCGTCAGAGGGCCGATGGCCGCAGCTGCACGGCCCACCAGCGTGGCGGTCTGGTCTTCCTTGGAAAGATCGCTCTTGAGAGCCGCTGCCTTCACGCCTTTGGCGCGCGCTTCGACAGCGGCGCTTTCGGCTTCATCTGTGGAACCGTGGTAATGGATCGCCACATTCCAGCCCGCTGTCGCCAGGTCCAGGGCGATGGCCCGCCCCAGCCGCTTCGCCGCGCCGGTGACCAGAACATTTTTCAAACGACGAACCCGACGCGCTTCTTCACTTCGTCCATGATCGGCGTGGCGATGGCGCGGGCGCGATGGGCGCCGTCTTTCAGGATGCGATCGATCTCGCCCGGATCGGCCAGCAAGCGCCGCATATTGTCGTTGATGGGCGACAGCCTGGCCACCGTCAGGTCGGCCAGCGCCTGCTTGAAGCCGGAAAATTGCTGGCCGGCGAACTGCGCGATCACGGTGTCGCGATCCTGGTCGGCCAGCGCGGCATAGATGTTCAGCAGGTTTTCCGCTTCCGGGCGTTCTTTCAGTTCCTCTTTCGAGGCCGGCAGCGGCAGCGGATCGGTCGTCGCCTTGCGGATCTTCTTCACGATGGTGTCGGCATCATCGGTGAGGTTGATGCGGCTGGCGTCGCTTTCGTCCGACTTGGACATCTTCTTGGTGCCGTCGCGCAGGCTCATCACCCGGGTCGCCGTGCCGGTGATCACCGGTTCGGGTTGCGGGAAGAAATCGGGCACGCCGAAGTCATTGTTGAATTTGGCGGCGATATCGCGCGCCAGTTCCAGATGCTGCTTCTGGTCCTCGCCCACCGGCACATGGGTGGCCTTGTAGACCAGGATGTCGGCCGCCATCAGCACGGGATAGGTATAGAGCCCGACGCTGGCGCGTTCCTTGTGCTTGCCGGACTTTTCCTTGAACTGGGTCATGCGATCCAGCCAGCCCAGCCGTGCCACGCAATTGAATATCCAGGCCAGCTCGCCATGCTCGGGCACCTGACCCTGGTTGAAGATGGGCGAGCGCACCGGATCGACGCCGGCGGCGATATAGGCGGCCGTGACCTCGCGGGTGGATTGGGCCAGTTCGGAGGGCTTGCCATAGCCGGCATCGGCAGTGATGGCGTGCATGTCTACAACACAGAACAGGCAGGGCATCTCCTCCTGCATGCGCACCCAGTTCTTGAGCGCGCCCAGGTAATTGCCCAAGTGCAAGGTGTTGGTGGGCTGCATGCCCGAAAGAACGAGGGGTGCGTGTGTCATGGCGCGGGTTATGCCTTGCCCCTCTTCAATCTTCAAGATTTCGCAGGCGCTTCAAGGGGTGGCGGCGCCAGGGCGATCCGCAGGCGTTTTTCCACCGCCGACAGCCGGTCGGGATGGACGATCTTGTGGCCGAAACCGTCACGAACATAGAAAACGTCTATGGCGCGCTCGCCATAGGTTGCCACCATCGAGGTGGAAATACTGAGGCCGGATTCGAAGATCGCCTGGGTCACGTCGTAGAGAAGTCCGGGCCGGTCCAGGCATTCCACCTCGATCACCGTGGCGATGCGCGAGGCTTCATTGTCGAAATGAATCTTGGGCCGGATGGAAAAGGCGCTGGTGCGGCTTTTCTGGTTTTTCCGCGCCAGCTGCTGGCGGGGCCACACTTCGCCGCGCAGGGTTTTTTCGATGCCCTGGCGTAGGCGCCCCAGGCGCTCCTTGTCGGCAAAGGCGCCGCCTTCCGCATCCTGGATGGAAAAGACGTCCAGCGCGAAGCCGTCCGAAGTGGTGAAGGCCTTGGCATCGACAATGGAGCCGCCCGCCATGGCGATGGCGCCGGAGAACTGCGAGAAAAGTCCGGCATTGTCCGGCGTGTAGAGGACGATCTCGGTGGCGGCGCGGAATTCGTTGCTAACCGCTTCCAGGACGAGGAGCTGGCCTTCGGCATCGGCCTTGGTCATCAGCCTGGCGTGCCGTTCCAGTTCGGGTTCCTCAAAGGCCAGCCAGTAATTGTCATAGTGGCGGGTAAGCGCGCGCTGGCGCTGTTCCGGCGTGAAATCCGCAAGGCGGGTTTCCAGGGCCTGCTTGGCGGCGGTGACGCGCGCGCCTCGGCCCGGCGACTGGTCGCCGCCGGTCATCATGTTCTCGGACGCATAATAGAGTTCGCGCAGCAGCTGGCCCTTCCAGCCATTCCACACGCCGGGTCCGACGGCTCGGATGTCGGCCACGGTGAGGATCAGCAGCAGGCGCAGCATCTCGGGCGACTGCACCATGTCCACGAAATCGCGCACCGTCTTGGGATCTGAGACATCACGGCGCTGGGCGGTGTCGCTCATCACCAGATGGTTCTTCACCAGCCAGGCCACGGCATTGGTGTCGGCGGCAGAAAGGCCCAGGCGCGGGCAAAGACTGCGCGCGATTTCCGCGCCCACATCGCTGTGATCACCCGGCAGTCCCTTGGCGACGTCATGCAGCAGGATGGCGCAGTACAGGACATTGCGCGACTGGATGCGCTTAATGACTTCGGTGGCGAGGGGATTGTCGTCCTTGTGTTCGCCGCGCTCGATGGAGGCGACATTGCCCACGGCGCGGATCAGATGCTCGTCCACCGTATAATGGTGATACATGTTGAACTGCATCAGCCCGACGGCATGGCCGAATTCGGGAATGAAGCGGCCCAGCACGCCGGCCTCGTTCATCAAACGCAAGGCGCGCTCGGGATCATGGCGCGAGGTCAAAGCCTCCAGGAAGGCCTGGTTGGCGACGGGATTGCTTCGCAACGTGTCGGTGATCAGGTCCAGCGAGCGCGTGA
>JAQGLO010000024.1 GCA_028292825.1 Alphaproteobacteria bacterium
AACCCTATGACGAGCTGGTGTGGACGGCGCAGCCGGTGGACGGGGACGAGCCGCAGCTGGTGCTGACCCTGCTGGACCGCAGCGGCACCATGGGCTTTCCCGGCACCCTGCATGTGACGGTGACCTATACCCTGACGGCGAACAACATCCTGCGCATCGCCTACCGCGCCGTCACCGACAAGGACACGGTGATCAGCCTGACCAACCATGCCTATTTCAATCTGGCGGGCGATACCTCAGGCAGTGTGCTGGATCAGCTTCTGACGGTGAATGCCGACGCCATCACCGCGGGCGACGCCACCAACACGCCCACCGGCGAGATGCGCCCCGTGGCCGGCACCGCGTTCGACTTCCGCAAAGCCACGCCGATCGGCGCGCATATCAACGATCCCGATCCGGCGCTGGTGCGGGCCAGGGGCTATGACCAGAACTATGCGATCAATGGCGCGTCTGGAACGCTGCGCCTGGCGGCGCGGCTGGAAGATTCCAAATCGGGCCGCGTGCTGGAGGAATGGACCACCCAGCCGGGCGTGCAGGTCTATACCGCCAACTATCCGCCGCCATCCGTGGGCCTGATCAAGGGCTATCAGAGCCATGGCGCGGTGGCGCTGGAAGCGCAGGGCTTTCCCAACGCGCCCAATGTGCCGGGCTTTCCCTCGACCCTGCTGAAGCGCGACCAGCGCTATGACCAGGTAACGGAGTATCGCTTCAGCGCGCGCTGAGCGCCAAGCACTGTGTGTAACTTTGCACCAGCATACGCTGCACGGTGGCAGAGTCGAACGCAGTTTTCGTCGCGTCCTGGGTTGCCACCGAGCGGCAGAAGGCGTCGCCGGCCGGCGCTGCGGCGACGGGCTGAGGCGCAACCGGCTCGACTGCAACGGTGTCCGCTTTGTCCGGGGCTCTGTCAAAGGACAGCAGATTGTCCGTATCCATGTCGGCGCAGCCTGAGAGCAAAGCGAGACAGGCAAATGCAAAAAGTGTGTTCTTCATGGCGGGAACATACTGTCGGCGGCGCGATTTGCAATAACTTCAGGCTGACAGGACTTCCTTAACCTTCGCAGCAAGCTGCTTCAATCCGAAGGGCTTGGGCAGGAAGTGGATATCCTCGGAGCTCTGGTCGTTGCGGCGGAAGGCTTCCTCGGCATAACCGGACATGAAGATTACAGGCAGGTCAGGATGGCTGGCCTTGACGTTGCGCACCATGGTGGGGCCGTCCATGTTCGGCATCACCACGTCGGTGATGATGAGATCGATCTTGCTGGCGCCGGCATTGACGATCTCCAGCGCCTCTTCGCCGCCACTGGCTTCCAGCACGTTATAGCCGCGCATGCGCAGGGCGCGCGCCGCGAAGCTGCGCACCGCTTCCTCGTCTTCCACCAGCAGGATGGTGTCCTGGCCGGTGACGTCGCGCGCGACGGCGGGCATCAATTCCACGGGCGCGGTGTCGGCGGCTTCCAGCTTGCGGCGCGGCAGATAGATGTTGAAGGCGGTGCCGCGGCCCACTTCGCTGTCCACCGTGATGAAGCCGCCGGACTGCTTGACGATGCCATAGACGGTGGCCAGCCCCAGGCCGGTGCCCTGGCCGACCGGCTTGGTGGTGAAGAAGGGATCGAAGATCTTGCTCTGGATTTCCTTGGACATGCCGGTGCCGGTATCGGCAACCTCGATGCGGACATAGTCGCCCGCCGGCATGATGGCGGTGCCCAGCGCCGAAGACTGGGTCACGGTCTGGTTCATGGTGCGGATGGCGACAGTGCCGCCCGACGGCATGGCGTCACGGGCATTGACGACAAGATTGATGATGGCATTGCCCAGCTGGGCCTCGTCGGCATGCACCGCCCACAGGTCGGGCTCGCGCTCGACATTCAAGGTGATGCCCTCGCCCACCAGGCGGCGCAGCATCTGCGCCAGTTCGCCGATCACATCGCCCAGCGCCAGCACCTTGGGCTGCATGGTCTGCTTGCGGCTGAAGGCGAGCAGCTGGCTCACCAAGGCGGCGGCGCGCAGAGCGTTCTGATGGACTTCGTTGATTTCCTTGAAGGAGGGATCGCCCGCCTGGTGGCGCATCAGCAGGAATTCGCAATTGCCGATGATGACGGTGAGCAGGTTGTTGAAGTCATGCGCCACGCCGCCGGCGAGCTGGCCGACCGCCTGCATCTTCTGGGACTGGGCGAACTTGGTTTCCAGCGCCTTCTGTTCGGACACGTCCACCAGATAGAGGATCGCGTTGCCCCCCATAGGGGACGCGAACAGTTCGGCCATGCGCTCGTCGCCGGCGGCCGATTTGAGGCCGCGCACTTCGATGGCGGAAAGTCCGGTCTCGCCATTGGCGGCCCTGGCGATCAGCGCCATTACCTGGGCGCGCTCGCTGCTGGCCACCAGCTCGCCGAAATTCTTTTCCGTCAGCGCGCCCGACTCGCCGAAGAATTTCGCCAGCGCCGCATTGGCCTGGCTGATGGTGCCGGCGGCGTCGGCAAAGGCCACGCCCATGGGCGCGTCCCGAAACAGGTCGCCGGCATTTTCTATCGGTCGCACCCCAGGCGCGGGGGCCGCGACAGGCGCGACCGGGGCGGGCGCCGACTTTTCGGGCGCCGCCGCCATGGCCGCGGCGCGGGTGAGGACAGGCTGCGGTGAGGTGCTGGCAGCGAGACGCGGGGTGAACCACCAGGCGGCCTGCTTGTCAGGCAGCGGGCGCACGGCGGCGACGATCTCCAGACCCGGCACGACCTGGAAACTCTCTTCCCGGGCACGACCTTCGGCGGCGTCACGCGACAGGCGATAAAGCACGGCGGCCGATGGCTCGCCCGCCAGCGCCAGTTCGGGCGGCGGCGGCGATTCCAGTTCGCCCACCCCCGCCATGCGGCGATAGACGGCGTTGCAGTCCAGGACCGCGCCGCCTTCGCCGGTGATGGCCCAGGCGACATTGGCCTTGGCGGCGGCCTCGGCGATGCGCAGGGCGTCCTGGGTGGCGCGGCTGCCGCGCGGCCAGATGGCATAGATGAGAAACAGGGAGACCAGCGCGATGCCGATCAGCACCGCAAAGCCCGCCACCCCGGTCTGGGGCATGACCACGGCGATGACGGCGGCGGCAAAGGCCAGCAGGCCAAAGCCGATCGCAGCCCAGCGCCAGGCGCCGGACGGCACCCCGATCGGGGTCGCGGAAAGGGAGCGAGAAGCATCCATTAACGGCAGAATACAAGATTTGGTTAACCAATCCTTTCCGACCCCCAAATATCTGATTTTGCTGACAGATTTTTGGGGTCACCGAACGCTGTTCGGGACTTTGGACGCAGAAAGTTAACGCCGCGAATCAGGCTTCAACGGCTGGCGCGAGGGATTTTGTGACCTGAGCAGGAGCGAGGAGCGATGTGGGCACTTCGCCCATGAGCGACGAGCGACGCACGCAGGGCGCAAAAGACCCGCGCTAGTGCGCCGGCAGCTTGCCTTGCAGGCGCATCACATAACCGATGACCTGGGCCACGGCCTTGAAATGTTCGGGCGGCACCGGTTCGTCGATCTCGACCGTGGCGTGGAGCGCGCGGGCGAGCGGCGGATTTTCCACCACGGCCACGTCGTTTTCCTCGGCCAGGGCACGGATGCGAAGCGCCAGGGCGTCGACGCCCTTGGCCACACAGATGGGGGCCGCCATCTTGCCGCTCTCATACTTCAGGGCGACGGCATAGTGGGTCGGGTTCATGATCACCACGGTGGCGCCCGGCACCGCCGCCATCATGCGCTTGCGCGAACGCTCGTGGCGCAGCTGGCGGATCTTGGCCTTGATGGCGGGATCGCCTTCATTCTGGCGATACTCCTCCTTGATCTCCTGCTTGGACATGCGGTTGCGCGACATCCAGCGCATGCGCTGGAAGAAATAATCGGCCCCCGCGATCACCGCCAGCGCCGACAGCGCCGCCATAAGCACCTTGAACAGCAGATGGCTCATGTCGCTCATCACCGCGCCGGTGGACTGGGTGAGGATGGCCTCCAGATGCGTGCGTTCCGGCCATAGCTGGGTCCAGATCGCCAGGCCCACCACGGCCATTTTCGCCAGGCCCTTGACCAGGTTCATCCAGCCATCGATGCCGAACAGCCGCTTGAAGCCCGCCATGGGCGAGACCTTGGAGAAATCCGGCGCCACCTTGTCGAAGTTGAACGTGGGCAGGCCCTGCACCAGGTGACCGGCCACCGCCGCCAGCATCATCACCCCGAAGAAGGGCGCGAGGGTGAGTGCCATGTGATAGAGGACGCCGCGGCTGATGGCGGCGAGACCGGCGCCGTCCACCGCCATGGTGTCGGGCTGTTCCAGGAAAACCATCAGCAGCTTGGCCAGCCCGTTGGCGGTGTATTGGCCGAACATGGCAATGGCCAGGGTGCCGCCGCCCAGGAGGATGAAGGCCGTGACCTCGCTGGATTTGACGGTGTCGCCGGACTCGCGCGCCTGGTCGAGCCGCTTCTGTGTCGGGTCTTCGGTCTGTTGCGACTTGTCCTGGTCATCGGCCATTTAAAGGAAAATCGCCATCTGGGTGGTGTAGTAGCTGAGGAACACCGTCATCAGCGAACCGATCAGGGCCAGCATGATGAGAAAGCCGCACATGATGTTGAGCGGCACCGCCACGAAGAAAATCTGCATCTGCGGCATCAGCTTGGCCAGCACGCCCAGCCCGGCATAAAGCGCAAAGCCAAATACCAGGAAGGGCGCGGCCAGCTGGAAGCCCAGCGCAAAAGAAGAAGATGTGAGCTGGATCACCAGCTGCGCCATGTCGCCCGTGGGCAGGTGGCCGCCCGGCGGCAACATGCGGTAGCTGCCGGCGATGGCGCCGATCGCCATGTGATGCAGGTTGGTGAGGAAGATCAGCGTGGTGCCGAGCAGGGTCATGAAGTTGCCCAGCACTGCGCCCTGGGTATTCTGGGTGGGGTCCAGGGTCTGGGCATAGGCGAGACCCGTCTGGGTGGCGATGAGATAGCCGGCCACCTGCAACGCGCTCATGATGATGCGCGCCATGCTGCCCACCAGAACGCCGGCGGTGATTTCCTGCACCACCATGATGACCAGCGCCATGGTGGAACCTGGAATGACGGCGGGATAGCTGGACTGCACCTGCGGCGCCAGCGCGAAAGACACCGCCAGCGCCAGCACAAGCCGGACGCGGCTGGGGACGCCCATTTCCCCGATCGCCGGCAGCAGCATCACCATCGAGCCCACCCGCGCGAACACCAGCAGGTAGGTCAGGACGATGCCGGACAGCGCGGGGAGGGTGATGTGCATCAGTAAGCCGCGATGCGGCCCGCGATGTCGGTCATCAGGCCGCCCAGCGCGGCGCCCGCGAAGGGCAGCGCCACCAGCAGCACCACGAAGATGGCCACGATCTTGGGCACGAACACCAAAGTCTGTTCCTGCACCTGGGTCATGGCCTGGAGCAGGCCGATGCCGACGCCGACCACCAGCGCGGTGATCATGGCGGGGGCAATGATTTCCAGCAGAACCAGGATGGCGGTGCGGGCAAAGTCGATGGTGCTGGCGGGATCCATGGTGCTCTCGATATCAGATGGGCATGTTCATGATGGACTGGTAGGCGGCCACGACCTTGTCGCGCACGGCCACCACCGTATCCAGGGTGATTTCGGCGGCGTTCACCGACTGGACCACATCCACCAGGTTCGCCTTGCCCGAGACCTGGGCGGTGGCGGCCTGTTCGCCCTGGCGGATGGTGCTGATCGAGTCCTTCACGGCGCCCGACAGGAAATCGGAAAAATTCCCGCCCGGAATATTGGCGGGCGTGATCCCGGACGATGCCCCGCCCGCGGCCGCCTGGCTCATCTGGGCGACATTGCGGTAGGCGGCGGCTGCGGCGGCGGGAATGGACATCTAGCGCTCCGTTACTTGTTCAGCAGATCGACCGTTTTGGCCAGCATCTGCTTTGTGGAATCCATCACGGTGAGATCGGCTTCGTAGGAGCGCTGCGCTTCGCGCATGTCCATGATTTCCACCAGGCTGTCGACATTGGGCAGCTTCACATAGCCCTGGGCGTCGGCATTGGGATTGCCCGGATCATACTGGTTGCGAAAATCGCTCTTGTCGTTCATCGGCTTGCCGGCATTGACCAAAGTGGCGCCCAGTTCGCGGTCGAAGCTGGGGGTGATGGTGGCGATCTTGCGGCGATAGGGATCGCCGCCCTTGGAGGTGGCGGTGGAGCTGGCGTTGGCGATATTTTCCGAGATGATCTTCATGCGCTCGGTCTGGGCGCGCATGCCGGACGCGGCAACGGACATCGATTTCGAGAAATCCATAATCAGTTTCCTTTTCTAATGCCCGATCGCTGTTTTCATCAGCGTCATGGCCTTGGCATAGAGATTGGCGGCGGCCTGGAACTGGGCCTGGGTGTCGCTGACCTTGATCATTTCCATTTCCAGCGACACGGCATTGCCATTGGGGCTGGATTCCACGTCCGGCGCGGCGACATCGTCGAACTTGTCGGCGCTGGTGGGCGCGATGGCGATGTGGCGCGAATTGGTCGTCATCATCGCGGCGCCGCTGGAGGTCTTGCGCAGCGCGGACTCGAAATCCAGCGGCTTGAGATCGCGCGCGACATAGCCGGGGGTATCGGCGTTGGCGACATTCTGGGACAGCAGGTCCTGGCGCTGGTGCAGCCAGGTCATGCGTTCCTTCATCATCGTGAACAGAGGTATATCGGGCAGGTTCACGGCAGTAACCTTTTGTTAGCCTTATTCCACGGCCCAGAATGCGCGCGTCATGCTTAAGCGCGCCTTAACAGCGAGAAGTTTTTGCCGGGCACATTCTGCCCATGCTTAACCCGCGATTAAGGTTGATTGTCGTTAATCACCCCGAGCGTTTCGGCGACGAGCGCGGTGATGACGGACGAAGCCGGTGCGGCTTCGTCGAAACGCGAGAAGAAGCTGAAGCATGGAATCCCTCGACCTCGTCCGCTATTTCATCGCCGTGACCTTTGTGCTGTTGCTCGCGGGCCTCGCCTTGCTGGTCAAGCGCTATGCCGCCAACCCATCCGCCTTTCGCATCGGCCTGAAGACCAAAATCGGCAAATGGGAATTCAACCCGCCCCAGCGCCGCATCGTGCTTGTCGAAAGCCTGATGGTGGGGCCGCGCCAGCGCCTCCTGATCGTGCGGCGCGACACTGTCGAGCATCTGGTGCTGTCCAGTCCAGACGGCGCCACCGTGATCGAAGCGGGCTTCTCGGCTCCCGTCAAAGACGCGGCCACACCGTGACATTCATAAAGCGCATCCTGCCCTTCCTGCTGCTGCTCGCCGTGCTGGCGCCGTCCGCTGCCTTTGCCGCGCCGCTGCACCTGGCGGCCGCCAACGTGCCTGCCGCCGCCGCGACGCCCGCCGGCGGACTGTCGATCGACCTGAACGGCAGTGGCCTTTTCACCGACCGCATGCTGCAGATCGTGGCCTTGGTCACGGTGCTGTCCATCGCGCCGTCCATCATCATCATGATGACCAGCTTTGTGCGCATCGTGGTGGTGCTGTCCCTGTTGCGCACGGCGCTGGGCCTGCAGCAGTCGCCGCCCAACAGCGTGATCGTGTCGCTGGCCATGTTCCTTACTCTGTTTGTGATGACCCCGACCCTGACCGATGCCTACAACCAGGGCATCAAGCCCCTGATGGCCAACCAGGTCACCACCGAACAGGGCTTCACCGCCGCCCTGGTGCCGATGAAGAAATTCATGCTGGGCCATGTGCGCGACGCCGACCTCAAGCTTTTCAACGACATGGCCAAGACCAAGCCAAGCCATGACGCCAAGGACGTCGCCGTCACCACCCTGGCCCCCGCCTTCATGCTCAGCGAACTCAAGCGCGCCTTCGAGATCGGCTTTTTGATCTTCGTGCCCTTCCTGATCATCGACATGGCGGTGGCGTCGATATTGATGAGCATGGGCATGATGATGCTGCCGCCGGTGATCATTTCCCTGCCCTTCAAGCTGATTTTCTTTGTGCTGGTGGATGGCTGGCGGCTGATCGCCGGCTCGCTGGTGCAAAGCTATATGCACGCGCCGCCCCCCACCTGACAGGACTGTCATGTGGCGCGCGGGCATGGCGCGGCCGGGCCGGGCGCGCTAAACTGGCGCCATGGCACATGATCACGCACTGCACGACCATCATCATGGGCACGACCATGGTCATGGTCATGACCACGCTCCCACCCATAACGATCCCCACGGCCACGGCATCTGGACCCAGGGCCATGTCTATCTGGGCCAGGGCCATGCCCGCTCCGAGACGCGGGCCCGCTGGGCCGCCATCGTCACCGCCGTGTTCATGGTGGTCGAAATTGCCTGCGGCCTTGCCTATCACTCCATGGCGCTGCTGGCGGACGGCGTCCACATGGCGACCCATGTCGGGGCGCTGGGGCTGGCGGCCGGCGCCTATTGGCTGGCGCGCCGCCATGCCGGCAATGCCCGCTTCACCTTCGGCTCCGGCAAGTTCGGCGACCTGGCCGCCTTTGCCAGCGCCATCGTCCTGGGCATCACCGCGCTGGTGGTGGCGCTGGAATCCGTCCAGCGCGTCCTCACCCCCGCAACCGTCCGCTATGGCGACGCGCTGCTGATCGCCGCCATCGGCCTGGTGGTCAACCTGGTCAGCGCCCTGATCCTCAAGGACAGCCATCACGGCCATGACCATGGCCATTCCCATGACGGCGACAACAATATGCGCGCCGCCTATGTCCATGTGCTGGCTGATGCCGCCACCTCGGTGCTGGCGATCGCCGCGCTGGCCGGCGCCTATTACTGGGGCCTGGGCATCCTGGACCCGCTGGCGGCGCTGATCGGCGCTTTTGTCATCGGCTCCTGGTCCTATGGCCTGATCCGCGACAGCGGCATGGTGCTGCTGGACGCCAATGCCGATCCCGGCCGCTCGGACGAGATCCGCGGCTTCCTGGAAAGCGAGCTGAAGGCGCGCATTCCCGACCTGCATCTGTGGCGGCTGGGACCGGGCCACCAGGGCCTGATCGTGTCGCTGATCACCCCGGACACCATCGATTCCGAGGCGGTGAAGGACACCTTGCGCAAACGCTATCCTGATCTATCTCATGTGACAGTCGAAGTGGCTGTCTGCGCGGATTGCACTTGAGGTTTTGGAAGAAAAAGAAAGAACAGGTCGAGCAGGCGGTGGATGACGTGGCCACCGTCGCCACCGACCTGGTCGAAAAGACCGCCACCTTCGGTCCCGGCGGCGTGCTGCTGCTGCTGGGGGCTGCGGCGGTGGGCGCGGCGGCGACCTATTACGTCGCCAAAAAACGCAAAGCGAAGAAACAGCCCTAGATTTTCTTGCCCACGGCCCGGCTCAGCCATGAGGTCATGGACGCGCCCAGCGCGAAGGTCAGCGCCATCGCGGCGCCCCACAGCCCCGCCGCGATCAGGCGCACGGCCGTCACCGCCGGCGGCGGCAGCACCGGCGCGGGCGGCGGCTTCTGCACTGGCCCGCCCACCACGCGCGCGGTCACGAACAGCAGCACCGCCATGGGCAAAAGCGTGAAGAACACCGTGCGCGCGATCAGCCAGAAGCGCCCCTCCGACAAGGTCCAGCTGTCATCCATGCGGGTTTCGGCGCTTTTGGTCGGCTCGCCCACCGCCACGGCCGACCACAGGAAGATCAGGCGGAACACCACGATGATGGCGCCGAGATCCACGATCAGGTCGATCAAGCTCCTTACAAAAGACACCGCCGAGGCCAGCAGCGCGAAGGCATGCGCTGCCAGGAAGGCCGCCTGCAGCAGGAACAGCCAGAGAAAGAAGCTGCGCGCGGCGGGCAGGAAGCCCGCTTGCGGCGCCAGGATGCGCCGGTGCACCGCCACCGTCAGCGGCGTGACGATCAGGCTGAACAGCAGGATCACCGCGAGCCGGGCGCCGACATGGGTGAGGCCGCTGACCACCTTGATGTCCTCGGCCTTGGGGCGCAGCAAAATGGCATAGAGCTTGGGCACGGCCACCTGCGCCGCCGACAGGGCGCCGGCCAGCACAAGGGTCACCAGGACCAGCGGCAACAGGCCCAGCAGCGCGCCGCCGAAGCTTTTCCAGGCCTGGATGGCGATGGGCCATGCCTTTGGCCGGATGTCAGATGCCGTCATGCAGGTCCCCTTCGGCGGCACCATAGGCTGCGGCCGGACAACAAAAAAGCCGCCCGTTGCGGGGCGGCTCTTTCGAATAATTCATGTCGCGGATTAGCGCGGCAGCAGGCCTTCGCGCTGCATGCGCTTGCGCTGCAGCTTGCGATAGCGGCGCACGGCTTCGGCGCGCTCGCGGGCGCGCTTTTCGCTGGGCTTCTCATAGGCGCCGCGCAGCTTCATTTCCCGGAAGATGCCTTCACGCTGCATCTTCTTCTTCAGCGCCTTCAGCGCCTGGTCGATGTTGTTGTCGCGAACGATGATCTGCAAAGCTGGCTCCTGGCCGGTATTTAAGAGGCGCGGGTGATACCAGAAGGGATTTT
>JAQGLO010000063.1 GCA_028292825.1 Alphaproteobacteria bacterium
CGGAGGCGGCGGGGGCGGCGGCGGGGGCGGCGGCGGCGGGGGCGGCGGCGGCGGAGCCGCTTCAACCGCAGACGACCACAGCGCGAAGTTGTAGGTCAGGGTCGCGACGACATTGCCGGCGCAGGCATGGTTCGTGGCCATGTAGAAGCCGCTGCACGGGGCATTGCCCAGGTCAGTGCCGCTGTAGCGCACGTCCAGCGCGAAGCCCTTGTAGGTCGCGGTGGCGCCGATATCGCCATAGGTATAATCGCGCGAACCGGCATACTTGGCGCCCTGGGCCCACTGATGGCCGACATTGCCGCTGATCGACAGCCAGTCGTTGATGGCATAGGCCGCAGTGCCCGCGACGTAATTACCGGTGCCGCCATTGAACGCCAGGTTGGGCGACCAGGCATAGGTGCCGGTCAAGGTGAACGGACCGAAGCTCTTGGACAGCTGGTTGATCAGCTCGAAATAGTCGGGCGCGGGGGTGCCGGCCGGCACATCCGCGGACGGGTAGGAATAGTAGTAGGGCTCAATATTCCAGTCCACGCCCCACAGGTCGGTGTGCTTGCCGCCATAGATGTCGACTTCGACATAAGGATTGCCGGAGTTGCCCGGCGTAAAGTCAACGGTCGAAGCCCAAGTGCCGATGTAGAAGCCTTCCGGGCCGGTCAGGTTCAAGGAACCCTGCGGGGACGCATCACGGGCGTTCTGGCTGATACCACGGAACTTGTAGTCGTTGGTGACGTCTACATAGCCGGCCAGCGCCCAGGCGGGCGCGTCGTCGGCAAAGGCGGGAGCGGTGGCGGTAAACGCACCGGCCAGGGTCGCAGCACCCAAGAGCAGCTTAGTCACATGTCGCATTCAAAACCCCTCGAAAATCGAAGCCCCCAGGACGGGCGGCCGGATATATCGCGGGCAAGATGGCAGTTCCGCCGGAGGTCACCAATATGCAACACGGCCGCATGGCCTCAATTTTCGGCTCGAAAAGGCGGATTTCGCCGACAGTTGTTGCGATGCAACAGTTTTTGCCGCCTTTTTGTTCAGCCTGACTTTTTTGAGGCAGCACAGCGCCGGCAAAAAGGGGGCCGATCCGCATTTTCTCCCCTTCACCCTCCCAAGATTCGGTGCCCCCCTGACCAATTGGCTGGGAACAGATTTCGCAGCCACGGCTTTCCAAGCCAGGGACTGCGGGCTTGGACGTCATTCGGAGAGTTCCATGCGCAAATCCTTTTTGACTCTGGGCGCCACACTGCTGGTCGCGACCGCCCTGCCCGCCCTTGCCGATGTTCACCAGATCGGTTCGGTCAATGTCGCCAGCGATCACTATACCGATGTCAGCTGGCAGCATTTCGAGGGCGCGGTGGAGAAGCTGCAGTTCGTTGCCCAGGGCGATGCCATCGACTGCGACCACATCTCCGTCACCTATCGCGACGGCACCACCCACGAAGTCTTCTCCGGCGTGATGGCCAAGGACTCCATCGAGACCATCACCTTTCCCGAAGGCGACAGCCGGATGCGGCATGTGGACTTCGCCTGCAAGGCCCAGTCGGTGGATGGCGCGCGCATCGCGCTGTCGGCCGTGTCGGAGGGCTGGGACGCCAGCCAGTGGGCGCGCGAGCCGCATGTCACCACCTATGAAAGCGGCGTGGCGATTTCGCGCTAGTTCCGTGGAGAAATCAAAAGGCCCGGTGTCATCGCCGGGCCTTTTTTGCTGCGGCCGCGTCAGTGCAGTCGCGTCAGTGTATCAGGCTGTCCAGGCCGCTGAAGAAGGAACCGATGGCGCCGCTGGCATCGATGTTGGCGCCATTGTTGCTGAAAGTGTTGTTGCTGCCATTCACGATGTGATTGGAATTCCCGTTGGCATTGCTGTTGGAATTGCCATTCGAATTGGTGTTGGTGTTCTGGTTGCTGCCGCCGCCGGAATTTCCGCCGCCGCAGCTGCTGCCGCAGCCGCCATAACCGCCACCATTGCCCGAATGGCTTCCCCAGGTGCCGCCCTGGGAATGATCGCTGCCGCCGCTCATCATGCCGTTGAAGATGTTGGTTGTGCTGACGTTGATGTTCTTCTCGACATTGATGTTGCTGGAGGTGTTCAGGAAGGTGGAATTGTCGATCTGCTTGGAATTGTTGATGTTGACGTTCGCGCTGACGTTGCTGGACTGGTTGATGTTGTTGGTGACGCTGACCGGGCTGTAGACGTTCAGGCTGTGATTGACGTTTGTGCTGGAAGACCGATTGACGTTGTTGGTGATGCCGGAACCGGCATTGAAGCCTGCCACGCCCGGTGGGCATTTCACGCGATTCATGTTGAAACTGCCGCCGGCCTGGGCACACAGCGGAACGACCGCGACCAGCGCGGTGGTAAGCAGAATCATTTTCCTGAGCATGCAAGCCCCTTTCGCCAAACCTGTTTTGGGAGAGGCGATTCACGGAACATGCCAGCCAAAGCCGGGCAAAAACGTCCCGTTTCAGTACAAGCGCGATTTATGTGTCCTTGGGTCAGTCGCGGCGCGAAGCGATGCCGCGATCCAGGCCTTCGCCAGCGGCCTTTTGCCTGGCGCAGGCCTTAGCGCAAATAGGGCTCGACCTTGCCCTTGTACTTGACGGTCATGGCATTGCCGTGCCGGTCCACGGTCTTGCCCACGGCCAGGCGCACCCAGCCCTCACTGACGCAATATTCCTCGACATTGTTGCGGTCCACACCGTTGAACAGCACGCCCACGCCGCGTTCCAGAAGCTCGGGATTGTGAAAGGGGCTGGCGGGATTGGTCGACAGCCGGTCGGGCATCGCAGGCGCGTCGGCGGCCTTGTTGTCATCGGTCATGGAACTGTCTTTCGCGGATGCCAGCGCCTCTTATCCCTTATGCCGTCAGGGTTGCAAGCGTCGCGGTTTGTCCTTCAATGCCGCCCACAAAACACAAAATGGGAAGACACATGGCTTATGACATTTATGACGCGTCCATTCCGCCGCTGATCCACATGCTGGGCAGCCTCAAGGCCATCCTGGCCAAGGGCGACGCCCATGGCGGCATCGATCCCGCCGAGGCCCGCCTGGCGCCGGACATGCTGCCCTTGAAGTCCCAGGTCTATATCGCCACCGATGGCGCCAAGGGCTGCGGCGCGCGGCTGGCCGGCGTGGAGATCCCCAAGTATGAAGACACCGAAGTCACCTTCGCCGAACTGCAGGCGCGCGTCGCCAAGACCATTGATTTCCTGGCAAGCCTGGACCGCAAGGCCTTCGCCGGCGCCGAGAGCAAGGAGATTGTGCTGAAGTCTCCCACCCGGACCCGCGAGTTCAACGGCGGCGACTATGTCGGCAAGTTCGTGCTGCCGAACGCCTATTTCCACATCACCACGGCCTACGACATCCTGCGCAATGCCGGCGTAACGCTGGGCAAGAATGATTATCTCGGCGGCGGTCAGTAAAAAAGAAAAGGGCCGGTGTGAACCGGCCCTTTTTCATCTTCTGCCAGGCCGTCAGTTGGTGCCCTTGGGCGGCGCGCTCATGGTCGGCGGATCGAACTTGCCCAGCACGCAGACCTGGCCGGACTGCAGGGTCCGCAGGCTCTGCTCGTTCTCACAGACCTTGGTGTCGCCGGACCGCAGCACCCAGGCGAATCCGCCGAACCTCAGGTCCGGGCAACTACCCTGCAGATGGTTCACATAGGTCTGGCCGCCCCTCATCTTGAACACCATCAGCTTGCCATCCTTGGAGTTGCTGCTGGTGATGTCGCGGCTTTCGAGGCAGGTTTTGGCCAGGGCCGGTGTGGCGAGCGCCATGCCTGCCAGGGCCAGGACTGCAACAAATGTCTTCATGTTTGTCTCCACGAATTTGCCCCGCTACTCCCGCAGTATCTGCCTGCCGGAGCGGGTCCGCAAGCTCTACGACACTTGTAATAATTGGAGCGTTTCCGGGGCGGACTTGACGGGGGGCTTGGGCCGGGCCAATGGTCCGCCCCTGCCCGCTTTTCCCGGAGAAATGCCTTGTCCGCCGCTGCCGATTCCCCCCAGGTGACTGTGACTTTGCCCGACGGCAAGGCGCTGACCTTTCCCAAGGGCGTGACCGGCGGCGACATCGCGGCTGCGATCGGCCCGGGCCTGGCCAAGGCCGCCCTGATCATCATGGTGGACGGCAAGGAATATGACCTGTTCCGCCCCATCGAACAGGACGCCCATATCCGCATCGTCACCAAGAAGGATCCCGAGGCGTTGGAGCTGATCCGCCACGACATGGCCCATGTCCTGGCCATGGCGGTGCAGGCTTTGTACCCCGGCACCCAGGTCACCATCGGCCCGGCCATCGAAGACGGCTTCTATTACGACTTCGCCCGCGAGACGCCCTTCACCCCCGACGATCTGCCGAAGATCGAAGAGAAGATGCGCGAAATCATCAAGGCCGCCTTGCCGACGCGCCGCGAAGTGTGGCCGCGCGACAAGGCGGTGGAGCACTTCAAGGGCATCGGCGAAAAGTACAAGGCCGAGCTGATCGCCTCCATTCCGTCTGCCGAAGACGTTTCGATCTACTGGCATGGCGACTGGCATGACCTGTGCCGCGGCCCGCATTTTCGCACCACGGCCGAGATCGGCGAAGCCTTCAAGCTGACCAAGATTTCCGGCGCCTATTGGCGCGGCGACGCCAAGAATGCACAGCTGCAGCGCATCTATGGCACCGCCTGGCGCGACAAGAAGGAACTGGATGCCTATCTGACGCGGATGGAGGAAGCCGAGAAGCGCGACCACCGCAAGATCGGCAAGGAGATGGACCTGTTCCATACCCAGGAAGTCGCCACCGGCCAGGTCTTCTGGCACGCCAACGGCTATACCGTGTACCGCGCGCTGGAAAACTATGTCCGCCGCCAGCTGGAGCGCGCCGACTATGTCGAGGTGAAGACCCCGCTGCTGCTGGAGCGCAAGCTGTGGGAACAGTCGGGCCACTGGGAGAA
>JAQGLO010000088.1 GCA_028292825.1 Alphaproteobacteria bacterium
CCAGCCCCAAGGACGTGGTCAAGGAAGGCCAGGCCGTGAAGGTCAAGCTGCTGGGCTTCGACGATCGCGGCAAGGTGCGCCTGACCATGAAGCAGGTCGACCAGACCACCGGCGAAGACCTGTCCAAGAAGGCAGCCGACGCTCCTGCCTAGCGCGGGTCTTTTGCGTTCTGAGTGCGTCGCGCGTGCTCACGGGCTTCTAGCCCGCTCCGCGCGACGCTCCTGCTCAGACCGCAAAATCCCTCGCTACTGAGAAAATGAGAACGCCGTCCGCAACACGCGGGCGGCGTTTTCTTTTGCGGGCATGGTTAAGGATGCAGCCGCCAATTCTTGTTTCGTCTCCATGCGCGCGGTAAACCATGCCATGACCGTCCTGATGCGACTGATCAGCTTGATCCTTATCGTCACCGCCCTGATGCTGCTGGGCGCCGACGCCGTGACGTCGCTGGAAAAGGGCGGCGAACTGACCGTGCGCAGCCTGGATTCGGTGTGGCTGCTGGTCAATCCGGGCAGCCTGTTCGCGGTCAAGACCTGGCTGCATGACCATGCCCCTGCCCTGGCGCAGCCGGTCTATTCCTTCCTCGCCACCCCCGGCTGGGGCGTAACGGGCGTGATCGGCGTGATCCTGGCCTTCATCTTCGGGCGCAAGCTGGGCCCCGAATAGCGGGCTACATTAATTCCGCGCATGTGGCGGGCAATTCACCCTGCCGCGCGCGTTTCATTTCTATCCTGCCCGCATTCAGGAGGATGGATTTATGAAATGGATTGCATTTGCGCTTCTGCTGTCGGCCGGCGCGGCACTGGCGCAGCCGCAGGAAGACAAGGAAAATCTCCCACCCGTCCTGCCCGACCCGTCGGCGGTGGTGCAGAACAATGTTCCCGCTTCGGTAGTGAATGCGGGTCAGGCGACGGTGTCACCCGCCGAATCCACCACGCGGAAATCCACGCCGCTGCCCTGTGACGCCGACAATCCCTGCGCCACGCCCACGCCGGAATCGCGCTAGCGATTCCCGCCGGGAATCCACAGCACATCGCCCATGCCGCCGGCATTTGCGGTTCGCGCCATCACGAACAGATGATCCGACAGCCGGTTGGCATAGCGAAGCGCCGCCGGGTTGATCTGTTCGCTGCCCGCCAGCGCCACCATCGCTGCTTCCGCCCGCCGCGCGATGGCGCGGGCCAGATGCAGGTGCGCCGCCAGCGCCGTGCCGCCGGGCAGGATGAAGGAAGTGAGGGGTGACAGCGCGGTGTTCATGGCATCGATCTCGCGCTCCAGCCGCTCGACCTGCGCTTCGGCGATCCGCAGCCGGCCTTCGGCCTTGCGCCCATCTTCCGGTGCGCTGAGATCTGCGCCCAGGTCGAACAGGTCGTTCTGGATACGGGCCAGCAGGACGTCCGTGTCGCCTTCGGCGTCCAGCCGCGCAATCCCGATGGCGGAGTTGCATTCGTCCACTGCGCCCATGGCGGCGACGCGCAGTCCCGCCTTGGAAACCCGGCTGCCGTCACCCAGGCCGGTTTGCCCGGAATCGCCCGTTTTTGTGTAGATTTTTGAAAGCGTGACCATGTGCCAAACCGATCCTTGCCTCGCAAATCCTAACGGCTATGATCCCGCCCGTCGCGCCAAATTCGAGTGTTTCCATGCCCGTCCAGGCCCCCGAAATCGTCGAAACCGACAACACCCGCGTCGCCTGCGATGGCGATGGCGGCGCCCTGGGCCATCCGCGCGTCTATCTGGAAATGGGCGACGAGACCTCGGTCGAATGCCCCTATTGCGACAAGCGCTTTGTGCTCAAGGCCGGGGCGACGCATCATTGACCGCTCTGAAAAAGGGCGATCACCTCTACCTGGTTGACGGCTCCGGCTATCTGTTCCGCGCCTATCACGCGCTGCCCCCGCTCACCCGCAAATCCGATGGCCTGCCCACCGGCGCTGTGGCGGGCTACTGCAACATGCTGTGGAAGCTGCTGGAGGACATGAAGGGTCCGGACCAGCCCACCCATCTGGCGGTGATCTTCGATGCCGGCGAAAAGACCTTCCGCAACGACATGTACGCGGCCTACAAGGCCAACCGCCCGCCGCCGCCCGAAGACCTGATCCCGCAATTCCCGCTGGTGCGCGACGCGACCCGCGCCTTCGGCATCAGCTGCGTGGAGATGGCGGGCTATGAGGCCGATGACCTGATCGCCACCTATGCCCGGCTGTCGCGCGAGGCGGGGGCCCGCTGCACCATCATCTCGTCGGACAAGGACCTGATGCAGCTGGTGGTGGACGGCGAGGTCGAGCTGCTCGACACCATGAAGAACAAGCGGCTTGCCACCGCCGAAGTGATCGAGAAGTTCGGGGTCGGGCCGGACAAGGTGATCCAGGTCCAGGCCCTGGCCGGCGACAGTGTCGACAATGTGCCGGGCGTGCGCGGCATCGGCATCAAGACGGCGGCCGAACTGATCAACCTGTATGGCGACCTGGAAACGCTGCTGGCCCGCGCAGGCGAGATCAAGCAGCCCAAGCGCCGCGAGACCCTGATCGAGAATGCGGAAAATGCCCGCATCTCGCTGAAGCTGGTGACGTTGGATGACAGTGTTCCCTTCAAGGAAACGCCCGACGAATTCGCCGTGCATGAGCCTGACTGCAAGGACCTGATCGCCTTTTTGAAGGCCATGGAGTTCGGCAGCATCACCCGCCGGGTGGCGGCGCACTTCAACGTCGACGATGTGGATGCCATCGCGGCCGCGCCCAGCGTCGCCAATGTGCTGCCGTCCAGGCCTGAACTGCCCGAACTGCATTCCGAGAAACCGCAGGAAGACGCGGCCCTGCGCGCCCCGATCAACCACGATGCCTATGTCACCGTGACCACGCCTGCGGACCTGGATGCCTGGATCGCGCGGGCCCGCGACAAGGGCCTGGTCTGTGTCGATACCGAGACCACCTCACTGGATGCCATGGTGGCGGGGCTGTGCGGCGTGTCGCTGGCGGTGGCGCCGGGCGAGGCCTGCTACATTCCTTGCGGCCATCGCCGCGGCGACGGCCTGACACTCGACCTGTCGCAGGCGCAGGACGGCGGCGATACCATCATACAGCTGACCGAGTCCGACGTGCTGGCGCGGCTGAAGCCGCTGCTGGAAGACGATGACGTGCTGAAGGTCGGCCAGAACTTGAAATATGACGGGCTGGTGTTCCTGCAGCGCGGCATCCGCCTGCATCCGATCGACGACACCATGCTGATGTCCTATGTGCTGGAAGGCGGCCTGCATGGCCATGGCATGGACGAACTCAGCCAGCTGCATCTGTCGCACACGCCCATCACGTTTACGGAAGTGACAGGCAAGGGCAAGGACAAGCGCACCTTCGACTGCGTGCCGGTGGCGGAAGCGACAAAGTATTCCGCCGAGGATGCCGACGTCACTTTGCGGCTTTCCATGCTGCTCAAGCCCCGGCTGATGGAAACTGGCAAGCGCACCGTCTACGAGACGCTGGAACGCCCGCTGGTGATGGTGTTGGCCGACATGGAGCGCGCCGGCATCACCATCGATCCCGAGATGCTGCGCAAGCTGTCCAACGATTTCGCGCGGGCGCAGGTGCTGCTGGAAGCCGACATCCACAAGCTGGCCGACAGCGATTTCAACATCGGCTCGCCCAAGCAGCTGGGCGAAATCCTGTTCGACCGCATGAAGCTCGAAGGCGGCCGCAAGACCAAGACCGGCGCCTGGTCCACCGACAGCGATGTGCTGGAAGACGTGGCGGCCCAGGGCCATCCCATTGCCAAGAAGGTGCTGGAATGGCGCGGTCTGGCCAAGCTGCGCGGCACCTATACCGACGCGCTGCCCACCTACATCAACAAGCAGACCGGGCGCGTGCACACATCATACGCCATGGCCTCCACCACCACCGGGCGGCTGGCTTCCACCGATCCCAACCTGCAGAACATTCCGGTGCGCACCGAGGAAGGCCGCCGCATCCGCCAGGCCTTCATCGCCCAGCCGGGCCACAAGCTGATCAGCGCCGACTACAGCCAGATCGAACTGCGGCTGCTGGCGCATATCGCCAATATCCCCGAGCTGAAACAGGCTTTCGCCGAGGGCTTGGACATCCATGCCATGACCGCGTCGGAAATCTTCGGTGTGCCGGTCAAGGACATGCCCGCCGAAGTGCGCCGCCGCGCCAAGGCGATCAATTTCGGCATTGTCTATGGCATTTCCGGCTTCGGCCTGGCCAACCAGCTGGGCATCGAGCAGAAGGAGGCGTCGGATTACATCAAGAAATACTTCACGCGCTTCCCCGGCATCCGCGACTATATGGAAGACACCAAGCAGTTCGCCCGCACCCATGGCTATGTCGAGACCCTGTTCGGGCGCCGCATCCATATCCGCGAGATCAATTCCAAGGTCCAGGGCTTCCGCGCCGGCGCCGAGCGCGCCGCCATCAACGCCCCCATCCAGGGCGCGGCCGCCGATGTCATCCGCCGCGCCATGGTGCGCTTGCCCGGCGTGCTGGCGGAAAAGAAGATAAAAGCCACCATGCTGCTGCAGGTGCATGACGAACTGATCTTCGAAGCGCCCGACAAGGAAGTCGCCAAGGCTTCCGACGTCATCAAGTCGATCATGGAAAAGGCGGCGCTGCCCGCAGTCGAAATCAGCGTGCCGCTGGTGGTCGAGGCGCGCGCCGCCGACAACTGGGACGCCGCGCATTGAACCGGCGGGCCTGGGCCTTTGGCGTTGCCGCTGCCGCGTTCGCCCTGAACGCCGTGGCCGAGCGCGTGCTGATGAAGCTGCCGGGCGATTTCACCATCATTCCCGGCCTGGCCGATTTTCGCCATGCCTGGAACCGCGGCGTGTCCTTCAGCCTCTTCACCCAGAGTGACGCCAGCGGCCGGCTGCTGCTGATGGGGTTTCTCGCGGTCATCATTGTCATCGTGGCGGTGATGACATGGCGCGCCGCCACCACGCTGTCAGCCATCGGCTTCGGCCTGATCCTGGGCGGGGCGCTGGGCAACCTGGCCGACCGCTGGGCCTATGGCGCGGTGTTCGATTTCCTGTCGCTACACCTGGGCAGCCTGTTCCTGTTCGTCTGCAACGGCGCCGACATCGCCATCTCGGCGGGCGTGGTGCTGCTGATGCTGGACGGATTTGTGAGCAAGTCGAAATCTGTCTGATTTTTTCCTCCCCCGTTCACGGGGGAGGGGGACCGCGAAGCGGTGGAGGGGGGAGAGTCACCCAAATCCACCGAGCTTACCCCCCCTCCGTCGTCGCTGCGCGCCGACACCTCCTCCGTGAACGGGGGAGGAAAGAAGAGGCTCTTGTGTGGAGAGAAAGCCTAGGCCGCGATCGACTTGAGCCCGGTCTCCGGCGTGATGCCCGCCTTGCCCAGGGTCTCGATCAGCTCGGCCATCAGCTTCTCGCTGTCGGGCGCGGCGCCGTCCTTGACCTGCGACGACATATAGCCGGTGAGAAAGCCGGGCCGGGACAGATAGCCCAGGATCAGTTCGCGCGCCCGCGACGCCAGCAAGCCTTCGGTCAGGATGCCGCCGGCCGCCAGCCGGATCAGGGTCTGTGCTTTTTCCACCGGACCGGCGGTGCGGGCCTCGACGGATTCAAACAGCTTCCCGCGCGCTTCCATGGCCGTGGCCAGCGCATCGAGGCGCACGGAAACCTCCTCGCGTGTGACATCGACAAAGCCCGAACGGCGGAACCGCGCCTGCAACTGCGCCAGCCGCTGCAACCGCGACAGCAGCGGCAGCTTGGCATTGTGGAAATGGGTTTCGAAGGCGGCGGAATTCAGCACCGGTGCGATATAGCTGGACAGCTGGCGCTTGTTTTCGATGCCGATGATGTTTTCCTCGACGAACAGGATGCGTTCCAGTTTTTCTTCCTGGGTGGCCTCGGCGATGAACTGGCCCAGGGCTTCCTGCGCCACCAGGCGGCGCGAGCGCAGGGTGAAGCCGGACACCAGGTCTTCGTGGCTCAGATACTTGCCCACGCCCATCACCAGGCTGTTGGCGATGCCGCGCAGCGCCTTCAGTTCTTCCACCATGGAATCCGGGCACAAACGGCGGTTGGACTTGATCTCGGCGATGATGCGGCTGGCGATGGCGGTCTTGGCGGCCGGCAGGTCGTCCTTCGCGAAATGGGCGCTGAGGCTGCCCAACCCTTCGCGGGCGCCTTCCGGCGGCTTGCCCAGGAACAGAGACACCAGGTTCTTCAGCGCCCCGGACAGGTTTTCGCTTTTACCCATCAGATCGTGCAGGGCGGCCGAACCGCCCAGGATTTCGGCGATGATGGAATCCACCGCCGACAGCAGCAGCTTCCTTGGCGCCGCATCCTCGGGGGCGAAATCCATCAGCTTGAGCAGGCGCTGGATCTTGTCGTCCCAGCCATTGGTGTTGCTGAGATAGCGGGCCAGCGCGCCATTGAAGAGATACTGGCTGTCGGGATTGGCGGCCAGCTTGATCGCCAGCGGCGCGAAATGTTCGGCGGCGGGATCGGGGAAGGCGCCCTTGCGCTGGTCGCGATAGACTTTCTGGATGGCCTGGGTGGTCAGCTCGTTCAGGCTCTTGACGATCTGCTGCACCGAGATGTTGGTCGAGGCGGCCTGGGCCACCGCGATCTTCTGGATGGCGTGCTGGTAGAGCGTGCCGGTGGCTTCCAGCTTCTCCAGCATGTCGGCGCGGTGGATCAGCTCGGTGACGGTGATCTTGCAGCGCGCCAGGAAGTCCGACAGCAGCCGCGCGATGGTGGCGCGGGCGTGGTAGGAATAGAGGTCGTCGGGCTTGAAGCAGGGCAGCGCATGCGGCGCGTCCTCGGCCTTGATGTCGACTTTGACCTGGTTGTGGCCTTCCTCGAAAATCTTCAGCGACATGAAATCGCCGGTGTCGTCGTTGTAGGTTTCCTTCACGACCTTGACGCCGGTGGCCTTCTCGCCCGCCATCAGGTCCTGCGCCATCTGGATGGCGTCATCGCGGCTGTTGCGCACATCGTGCATGGTCCAGCCACCCTTGGCGCCGGCGCGGCGGAAAACCTCGTAATGGATCTGGTTGGCCATGGGCGAATGTTGCCGCACGCCCGCTTTAAACGAGGTTAAATTGCCTTATCCGCGTTGCCGCACAGGGGGCAGGCGGGGTCCGGGGGCAGGCGGGCGGTGCGGAATTCCGCGCTAAGTGCCTTGTAGGTCAGGATTTTTCCGGCCAACCCGATACCGATCCCCGTGATTTCCTTCAGCACTTCCAGCGCCTGCAGGCTGCCCATCACCCCGGCGGCAGCGCCCAGCACGCCGGTTTCCGAACAGGACGGTACCGTGCCGGGCGGCGGGGGCGCGGGAAACAGGCAGCGATAGCAGGGGCAGCCCGGCAGCCAGCCCTTGTAGGTGGCGAGCTGGCCTTCGAACTCCGTCACCGCCGCCGACACTAGCGGCTTCCTGGCCGCATAACAGGCATCGTTGAGCAGGAAGCGGGTGGCGAAATTGTCCGAGCCGTCGGCGACGATGTCATAGCCGGCGATCAGGGCGGCGGCATTGTCGCTGCCGATGCGCAACGGATGCAGGTTCACCTGGACCCCGGGATTCAAGGCTTTCAGCGCCGCGGCGCCCGCTTCCACCTTGCCGCACCCGACATCGGTGCTGCGGAACAGGATCTGGCGCTGCAGGTTGGACAGGCTGACCGTATCGTCATCCACCAGACCCATGGTCCCCACGCCGGCGGCAGCGAGATAAAGAGCGCAGGGGCTCCCCAGCCCGCCCACGCCCACCATCAGCACCCGGGCGGCGCGGATTTTCGCCTGGCCGGTGCCGCCGATCTCCCGCAGCACCAGGTGGCGGGCATAGCGGTCGAGTTCCTCATCCGAAAGCATGCGTTCCTATAGCAAAGCCTGTCCGGGTCCGCCTCCTTGTCGTTGGCAGCGCTTGCCTAACGAGAACCCCAGGCGCCGCGCACCTGTATACACAAGCTGTTGATTTTTCTGAGTTTTTCGCAGTTGCGGTAGAACTGAATACATTTGTGACGGGGGTGTGGGACCGTTATAGGGGAGGCCCATTCGACCGGAGTTCTCGATGTCTGACACCGCATTTGGTCTTGGCCGCCACGGCTTTCGCAACCTCAAAGCCGTCAACTTCAATCTCAGCGCCCCCGCGCTGTATGAAGAGGCTGTCCGCCGCGGCGAAGGTCATGTCGGCGCCAATGGCCCGCTGGTGGTGCGCACCGGCATCCATACCGGCCGCTCCGCCGGTGACAAGTTCACGGTGCGTGACGCCACCACCGAATCCCAGATCTGGTGGGACAACAACAAGGCGATGAGCCCGGCGCATTTCGACACGTTGTATGCCGACATGATGGCCCATGCCGAAGGCCGCGAGCTGTTCGCCAAAGACCTGTTCGGCGGCGCCGACCTCACCCATCGCATCAGCGTGCGCATCGTCACCGAATATGCCTGGCACTCGCTGTTCGTGCACAATCTGCTGATCCGCCCCACCGCCGAAGAGCTGGCGTCGTTCGACCCGGAATTCACCATCATCGACCTGCCCAGCTTCACTGCCGACCCGGTCCGGCATGGCTGCATCAGCGGCACCGTCATCGCGGTCAATTTCGTGAAGAAGATGATCCTCATCGGCGGCACTTCCTATGCCGGCGAGATGAAGAAGTCGGTCTTCACCATCATGAACTACCTGCTGCCGGCCAAGCGGGTGATGAGCATGCACTGCTCGGCCAATGTCGGCACCAACGGCGAATCGGCCATATTTTTCGGCCTTTCCGGCACCGGCAAAACAACGCTGTCCGCTGATGCCTCGCGCACACTCGTTGGCGATGACGAGCATGGCTGGAGCGAGCATGGCGTCTTCAACATCGAAGGCGGCTGCTATGCCAAGGTCATCAAGCTGAGCCGCGAAGCCGAGCCGGAAATCTTCTCCACCACCGAACGCTTCGGCACCGTGCTGGAGAATGTGGTGATGGACGAGAAGACCCGCGTCCTGGACCTGAACGATGCGACCTATGCGGAAAATACCCGCGCCGCCTATCCCATCGACTTCATTCCCAACGCCAGCGCCACCGGCCGCGCCGGGCACCCCAAGAATGTCATCATGCTGACGGCCGATGCCTTCGGCGTGCTGCCGCCGATCTCGCGCCTGACGCCGTCCCAGGCCATGTACCATTTCCTGTCCGGCTTCACCGCCAAGGTCGCCGGTACCGAGAAGGGCCTGGGCAAGGAGCCGCAGCCCACTTTCTCGACCTGCTTCGGCGCCCCCTTCATGCCGCGCCATCCGTCGGAATACGGCAACCTGCTGCGGGCATTGATTGCCGAGCACCAGGCCGATTGCTGGCTGGTGAACACCGGCTGGACCGGCGGCGCCTTCGGCACCGGCAGCCGCATGCCCATCAAGGCCACCCGCGCGCTGCTCAACGCGGCGCTGGACGGGAGCCTGGCGAACGTCGAAATGCGGATCGATCCGCACTTCAAGTTCCGGGTGCCGGTCTCGGTGCCGGGCGTCGACGCCAAGATCCTCAACCCGCGCGACACCTGGGCCGACAAGGCCGCCTATGACGCCCAGGCCCGCAAGCTGGTCGGCATGTTCCGCGAGAATTTCCGGAAGTTCGAAGCCCATGTCGGCCAGGATGTCCTGGCTGCAGCGCCCGAACTGGCAGAAGCTGCCGAATAATCAACGACTTACCGCGCAACATGGGGTGCAGCATAGATTTCTATGCTGCACCTTTTTGCTGCAGCATAAGTGCAGCAAAAACCCTAGGCGCGGCGATACACCCAGACCCGGGCGGGCGGGATGTTGATCCAGACCATGGCGGCGCGGGTCACGCGGAAGCCGGGCGGCGGCGCCACCGGGGCCTGGGTGCCATAGGAGAACTGGATGAAGGGCGCACCCGGCGCCAGCCGTGTCAGCACCCCGTCCATCAGCCGCCTGCGCATCGCCACCGGGAAGTTCAGCAGCGGCAGGCCGGAGACGATGGCGCAGAAGGGCAGGTGCGGCCGCCCCAGCAGGGTATGCTCCAGGTTGAAGGCGTCGCCCTGGATGACATGCACCCCGGGAAAGCGCGCGGTGTTGTGGCGGGCAAAATTCTCGTCGAACTCCACCAGGGTCAGCCGCTCCGGCGCAACGCCACGCTCCAGGATGGCGGCGGTGACCACGCCGGTGCCGGGGCCAAGCTCCAGCACCGGGCCGTCCTGCAGGGGATCGATCTGGCGGGCGATGGCGCGGGCCAGCGCCGGACCTGACGGAAACACCGCCCCGACATTCTTGGGCCGCGCCACCAGGGCGCGCAGGAACCGCAGATTGTCGGCGAGGGTGCTGGCGGTCATCCCGTTTTCTAGCAAAAACGGCAGCGCAATGCAGCCTTTGCATTTGTGACGGTTGACGATCGGGCTGACCGGACGGACCCTGCGCGCAGAACAAGGGAGAACGCCATGCCGACACAGGGCGAACAGGTTGCGCGGCTGCGGGCCCTGCATGGCGACATGCTGGTCCTGCCCAACGCCTGGGACGCCGCCAGCGCCCGCATGGCACAGGAAGCGGGGGGCGCCGCGGTCGCCACCTCCAGCGCGGCTGTCGCCTGGGCCAATGGCTATGCCGATGGCGAAGGCATGCCGCGCGATGTCGTGCTGGCCGCCACCCGCGCCGTGCTGCGTGTTGTGACAGTGCCGGTGACCATCGACAGCGAGACGGGCTATTCCGATGACCCGGCCGCCGTCGCCGCCCATGTGCTGGCGCTGATCGAACTGGGCGTGGCGGGCATCAACCTGGAAGACGGACGCGGTTCGCCCGACCTGCTGGCGGCCAAGATCGCGGCGATCAAAGCGGCGGCAAAGGCCAGGGGCGTGGACATCTTCATCAACGCCCGCTGCGACATCTATCTGTTCGACCTGGTGCCGGATGCCGACAAGCTGGAGGCGCTGATGGCGCGCGGGCGGATGTACCAGGCGGCGGGTGCGGACGGGTTCTTCGCGCCGCTGCTCTCAAGCCTCGGCGATATCGCCGCGGTGGCGCAGGCGATCCCCCTGCCGCTGAATGTGCTGATGATGAAGGGCCTCGCGCCGGTCGCGGACCTGCAAAAGGCCGGTGCGCGCCGCGTCAGCGCCGGCGCCCTGACCGGGCGCGCTGCCTATGGCCAGGGGGCGCGGGCGATGAAGATGGCGCTGGAAGAAGGCCGCTATGACACGATGTTCGAAACCAGCGGCGACTGCCCGAATTTCAATGCGTTCTTCGGCTAGAGGCTAGCACTCGCCGCCGTTCCAGAACTCCTTCAGCCGCGCCATGAAGCCTTCGGCTTCGGGATGGGTGCCGGCCTGGCTCTCGGCTTCGAACTCGCGCAGCAATTCCTTTTGCCGCTTGGTGAGCTTGACCGGGGTTTCCACCGCCAGCTCGACATAGAGATCGCCGCGCTGGGCGCTACGCAGCACTGGCATGCCCTTGCCGCGCAGGCGGAACTGCCGCCCCGGCTGGGTGCCTTCGGGAATTTTCACGGCGGCGCGGCCGCCATCCAGCGTCGGCACTTCGATGGCGCCGCCCAGCGACGCCATCACGAAATTCACCGGCGCGCGGCAATGCAGGTCGTGGCCGTCGCGCTGGAAGATGGGATGCTCGGCCACCGACAGGAAGATGTAGAGGTCGCCCGCAGGCCCGCCATTGCCGCCGGCGGCGCCTTCGCCACTGAGGCGGATGCGCGTGCCTTCTTCCACGCCCGGCGGCACGTCCACCGTCAGGGTGCGCTCCTTCTGCACCAGGCCTGCGCCTTTGCAGGTCTTGCAGGGATGGCGGATGATCTTGCCGCTGCCGCGACAGGCGCTGCAGCTGCGCTCGATGGTGAAGAAGCCCTGGGTGGCGCGGACCTTGCCGTGACCGGCGCAGGTGGGACAGGTCTCGGCGCTGTGGCCGGCTTCCGCGCCCGAGCCGCTGCAGCTTTCGCAGGCCAGCATGGTGGGGACATGGATCTCGGCGGAGCGGCCGGTGAAGGCCTCTTCCAGCGTGATGTCCAGATTGTAGCGCAGGTCCTGGCCGCGATTGGAGCGCTTGCCGCGCCCCACGCCGCCCATCATCTGGCCGAAAATATCTTCGAAAACATCGCCGAAGCTGCCGAAGCCGCCGCCGAAAGGATCGCCGCCGCGCGCACCCGCTGCCGCCCCCATGCCGCCTTCAAAGGCGGCGTGGCCGAAGCGGTCATAGGCGGCGCGCTTCTGATCGTCCTTCAGGACGTCATAGGCTTCGCTGATTTCCTTGAACTTGACCTCGGCCGTGTGGTCGCCGGGATTTTTGTCAGGATGGAATTTCATCGCCATCTTGCGATAGGCGGATTTCAGAACGTCGCCATTGGCGCTGCGTTCGACTTCCAGGGTTTCGTAATAACAGCGCTTGGTGCTCATGCCCGAAACTTACTCGCCCCCGAGTACGAAAAAACAAAGCCCCCGCGTTTTCACGCGGGGGCTGTCATGCTTACGACTTCTTCTGGTCGTCGACTTCCTCGAAGTCGGCGTCCACGACATTGTCGTCCTTGGGTGCGGCGCCGTCGGCGGCGGCATCGGCGGCCGCGCCTTCGGACTGCTGCGCCTTGTACATGGCCTCGCCCAGCTTCATGGAAGACTGCGCCAGGGTGTTGGTCTTTTCCTTGATGGTTTCGGCGTCATCGCCTTCCATCGCGGTCTTCAGTGCGGCGAGCGCGGCTTCGATGGCGGTCTTGTCGGCCACGTCAACCTTGTCGCCGTGATCGGCCATCGCCTTTTCCGTCGAATGGATCAGGGCATCGGCCTGGTTCTTGGCTTCCACCGCTTCCTTGCGCTTCTTGTCATCGGCGGCATGCTCTTCGGCATCCTTGACCATCTTCTGGATGTCGGCGTCCGACAGGCCACCCGAGGCCTGGATGCGGATCTGCTGTTCCTTGTTGGTCGCCTTGTCCTTGGCCGTCACCGACACGATGCCGTTGGCATCGATGTCGAAGGTGACCTCGATCTGCGGAATGCCGCGCGGGGCGGGGGGGATGCCCTGCAGGTCGAAGCGGCCCAGGGACTTGTTGTCGGCCGCCATCTCGCGTTCGCCCTGGAACACATTGATGGTGACGGCGCCCTGATTGTCTTCGGCGGTCGAGAAGATGTTGCTCTTCTTGGTCGGGATGGTGGTGTTGCGGTCGATCAGGCGCGTGAACACGCCGCCGAGCGTTTCGATGCCCAGCGACAGCGGGGTGACGTCGAGCAGCAGCACGTCCTTGACTTCGCCCTTCAGAACGCCGCCCTGGATGGCGGCGCCGATGGCGACCACTTCATCGGGATTGACGCCCTTGTGGGGTTCCTTGCCGTTGAAGATCGCCTTCACGGCTTCCTGCACCTTGGGCATGCGGGTCATGCCGCCCACCAGGATGACTTCGTCGATCTGTCCGGCGGTGACGCCGGCATCCTTCAGCGCCTGCTTCACCGGGCCAACGGTCTTCTGGATCAGGTCATCGACCAGCGACTCGAGCTTGGCGCGGGTGATCTTGATGGTGAGATGCTTGGGGCCCGAGGCGTCGGCCGTGATGAACGGCAGGTTCACTTCGGTCTGCTGGGCGCTGGACAGTTCGATCTTGGCCTTTTCGGCGGCGTCCTTCAGGCGCTGGAGCGCGAGGCGGTCCGTGCGCAGGTCGATGCCGTTTTCCTTCTTGAATTCATCGGCCAGGAAGCCGACCAGGCGATGATCGAAGTCTTCGCCGCCCAGGAAGGTGTCGCCATTGGTGGACTTCACTTCAAAGACGCCGTCGCCGATTTCCAGCACCGACACGTCGAAGGTGCCGCCGCCAAGGTCATAGACCGCGATGGTGCCGGACTTCTTGTCCATGCCGTAGGCCAGCGCCGCGGCGGTGGGCTCGTTGATGATGCGCAGCACTTCCAGGCCGGCGATCTTGCCGGCGTCCTTGGTGGCCTGGCGCTGGGCGTCGTTGAAATAGGCCGGCACGGTGATGACGGCCTGGGTGACCTTCTCGCCCAGATGGGCCTCGGCGGTCTCCTTCATCTTCTGCAGGATGAAGCCGGAGACTTCCGACGGGGAATATTTCTTGCCGTCGCGGCCCGCGACCCAAGCATCGCCATTGTCGCCGGCGACGATCTTGTAGGGGACCATCCCCATGTCCTTCTTGGTCAGGGGGTCGTCGAAGCGGCGGCCGATCAGGCGCTTGATGGCGAAGAAGGTATGTTCGGGATTGGTGACGCCCTGGCGCTTGGCGGGCTGGCCGATCAGGCGCTCGCCGTCGGGCGCGAACGCCACGATGGACGGGGTGGTGCGGGCGCCTTCCGCATTCTCGATGACCTTGGGGGCCGAGCCTTCCATCACTGCGACGCAGGAGTTGGTGGTGCCCAGGTCAATGCCGATTACTTTAGCCATTCTCAGTGTTCCTCTTCATCGGGCATGGAGTCCTGACCCCCTAAGGGCGATCCTCCGGTCCATCCCATTGAATTCATTGATAAAACTAGCAGGGGCCTATGCCCATGCCGGTCACAGGGGGTATATAGGGAGGGCAGGCGTTCTTGCCAAGCCTTTGGCGCGATTCAGCTATCGCGGCCTGGAGGCCGGGACCTAGAGATCCGGCAGGTTCATGTTGCTGAATTCCACGCCCTTGATCTGGGCGTCGCGGCGCTGGCGGTAGAGGCTGCGGACGCTGACATAATAGTCCAGCGAGCTGCGCTCGATGGTCTGCACCTCGTCCATGTGGCGATGCTCGAAATCCAGGAAATTCATGGGCGTGCGCACGGTGAGCAGTTCGTGGCGGCCGGGGAAATGCGCATAGGTCAAAGGATCGAAAGCGCCATCGACAAAGCCGCCGATCAGGTCGCGCGGCGGACGCGGGCCCAGGATGGGCAGCACCAGGTAGGAGCCCTCCCAGATTCCGCCCTGGCCCATGGTGATGCCGAAATCATTGTCGTGATAGGGAATACCCAGCCTGTTCGCCACGTCAAAAATCCCGCCGATGCCGATGGTGGAATTGATCACGATGCGGCCCAGGGTGCGGGCCGCCTTTGTGGCGTCGCCCTGCAGCACGTCATTGGCCAGGATGACCGGGGAGTGCAGGTTGTTCAGCATGTTGTGCACGCCGTCGCGCGCCGGCTCCGGCACCACGGCGCGGTAGCCCTCCGCCACCGGCCGGGCGACATTGTGGTCCACCCAGACATCGAAGGCGAAGACATCGCGGTTGGTCGCTTCCCACGGGTCGTTCTGCGCCAGCGATTCCGCGCTGGGCGTCGAACAGGCGCCAAGGGCCAGCGCCAGGAACAGCGCTGCGGGTTGAGCAACTCTCATGGTTGCTACCCAACTACATCCGGCCGCGAAAAGGGAAGTGTTGGGCGGCTTTTTTCACGCAGGCTGGTTAATGCGTTCAGGTATTGAGCTTCCAGAAGGCATGGGTGAGTACGGTAGCGAACCCTGACCAGGCTAGGTAGGGCAGCATCACCGCGCCCGCCACCCCGTCGCGCCGCCAGAACAGCAGCATGGTGTAGAGGATGGCCAGGTCCAGCAGGATGATCTCGCCCAGCGCGGCGCTGATCTGGTGCAGGCCGAAGAAGATCGCGCTCCAGGCCAGGTTCAGTCCCAGCTGTACGGCGAAGGCCAGCATCTCCAGCGACCGCCAGCCCGTGGTCCGCCACACCCGCCAGGCGGCATAGGCCATCAGGATGTAAAGCGTCGTCCAGACCGGGGCGAACACCCAGTTGGGCGGGGCAATGGCGGGATGGGTCAGGCCCGCATACCAGCCGGCGATATTGGGCTCGGTGAACAGGCTGCCCGCCGCGCCCACCGCCAGGGTGACAACCAGGAAATATTTCAGGGCCCGGTTCTTCACGGGGTTCTTGTCGAAAACCAGCATGCCTTGAGCCTTGATGACCTGTTTGAGTTTTCGCCAGTTTACGGTGAAATGCGGCGGTGTCGAAGCCGGAACTGTCCATGTTGAACCGCCGCCTGATGATTGTCCTGATGGGTTCCTCCATGCTGGTGGCGCCCGCCCGGGCCGCGACCGCGGAAGACGCCCGGTTCGCTGCTTTGTCCAAACGCTGGCTGGAAGCCTGGCTCAGCCTGCAGCCCATCACCGCCACCCAGATCGGCGATCACCGCTTTGATGGCGAGATCGATGACATGAGCCCGCTGGGTCGCAGCAAGCGCATGAACACGTGGCGCGGGCTGTTGGCCGAGATCGGCGCGCTGGATGCCACCAAGCTGTCGCGCGACAACCAGGTGGACGCCGCCATCCTGTCCAGCCAGTTGCGCGCCGCGATCTGGGATGACGAGACGCTGCAAAGCTGGGCCTGGGATGCGCTGGTCTGGTCGGGCCTGGCGGGCGGGGCGCTGTACCTGCTGGTGGCGCGCGAATTCGCGCCGCTGCCGGGGCGGCTGCGTTCGGCCTTGTCGCGCATGCAGAAGCTGCCGGCGCTGCTGGAGCAGATGCGCGCCAGCCTGGATCCCATCCGGGTGCCGGAAATCCATGCCAGCACCGCGGCGGCGCAGAACAGCGGCGTGATGGATATCGTCGACACCATGATCCTGCCGCAGGCGGGCGTGCTGCCGGCGGCGGAACAGGCGGCGCTGAAGGCGGAAGCGGAAAAGCTGCGCAAGGCGGTGGCCCTGCACCAGACCTGGCTGGACAAGACCCTGGTGCCGCAGGCCAAGGGCGAATACCGCATCGGCGCCAAGCTGTTCGACGAGAAGCTGGCCTTCACTTTGAATTCCACTCTCGGCCGCGCCGAGATTCGCAGCCACGCCGAAGCGCAGATGAAGAAGACGCGGGCCGAAATGTATGTGGTGGCGAAACAGGCGCTGGCGGGAAAGATTCCGGCGCCCGATGCGCCCGACATCGGCACCCAGCAGAAGGTGATCCAGGCGGCGCTGGATTTGGCCTATGCTGACAGGCCGGCCCGCGACCAGGTGGTGCAGACCGCCAAGGATGCGCTGGCCGATGCCACAGCATTCGTGAAGAAGAAGGACCTCATCACGCTTCCCAATGCGCCGGTGGAAGTGATCATCATGCCCAAATTCGCGCAAGGCGTGGCGGTGGCCTATTGCGACTCGCCGGGTCCGCTCGACAAGGGCATGAGCACTTTCTACGCGGTGTCGCCCATTCCCGACGACTGGACGCAGGAGCATACCGACAGCTTCCTGCGCGAATACAACAAGCGCGGCATCGCCGACATCGCGGTGCATGAGGCGATGCCCGGCCATTATGTGCAGCTGTGGCATTCCAACCAGTGCCCTTCGATGGTGCGCGCGGTGCTGGGCTCGGGCTCGTTCGTGGAGGGCTGGGCGGTCTATGCTGAGAATGTGATGGCGGTGGAAGGCTTCCGCGATCACGATCCGCTGTACCGCCTGACGCAGCTGAAGGTCTATCTGCGCACCATCTCCAACGCGATCCTGGATCAGGCGCTGCATTGCGACGCCATCAGCAAGGAGGACGCGCTGCTGCTGATGATGCAGGAAGCCTTCCAGGAGGAAGGCGAGGCGATAGGCAAATGGAACCGCGCCCGCATGAGCGCGACGCAGTTATCGACCTATTTCGTGGGCAGCTCCGAGCATTACGCCATGCGCGCCCGGGCGGAGAGCCAGCGCGGCTTCAACCTCAAGGCCTATCACGACAAGGTGCTGAGCTACGGCTCCGCGCCGGGGCGCTATGTCAGCCAGCTGATGTTTGGCGAGCCGATTACCTGATTTTCCTCCCCCGTTTACGGACCGCGAAGCGGTGGAGGGGGGAGTAAGCTCGCACTCGACGGAGTATCTCCCCCCTCCGCCTCGCTACGCTCGACACCTCCCCCGTAAACGGGGGAGGAATTATCGCGCCGCGTGATCCGCCAGCACGCCCGCGATGCAGGCGCTGACGCGCTTGGCGAAGGGGATGTGCAGGAATTCGTTGGGGCCGTGGGCGTTGGAGTGCGGGCCCAGCACGCCGGTGACGACGAACTGCGTTTTGGGGAATTTCTCGCCCAGCATCGCCATGAACGGAATCGAGCCGCCTTCGCCCTGGAAGGCCACCGGCTTGCCGTAGGCGGCATTGCTGGCCTTGTTCAGTGACGCTTCCAGCCAGGGCGCCAGGGTCGGCGCGTTCCAGCCATTCTCGCCGCGCGGGGCGTCGAATACCACTTCGGCGTCATAAGGCGGGCTGGCCTCCAACGCGATCTTCACCGCCTGGCGCGCGGCTTCTGCATCGGCGCTGGGCGGCACGCGCAGGGACAGCTTGGCGATGCTGTAGGGCAGCAGCACATTGCCGCCATTCTCCGGCAGCGGATAACCTTCCATGGCGGTGATGGCAAGCTGCGGCTGCCAGGTCTTCTGCAGGATCAGTTCGGCGCCGTCGCTGCCCATGGGTTTGGTCGTGCCGGCGAACGGCAACTCCGACCAAACTTCACTGCCCAGAATGGCGGCGGCCTGTTTCGCCTGGATCTGGCGGTCCCGCGGGACCGCCACTTTCAGGTCCGGCAGCAGCATCTCGCCGGTTTCGGGATTCTCGATGCGCGACAACAGATGGCGCAGGATGCGGAACGACGACGGCACAATGCCGCTGGCCGCGCCGGAATGTACGCCTTCGGTCAGCACCCGCACCGACAGGGTGCCGATCACCATGCCGCGCAGGCTGGTGGTCAGCCACAGCTGTTCGTAATTGCCCGCACCCGAATCCAGGCAGACCACCAGATCGGGTTCGCCGATCCGCGCCGCCAGATGGTCGATATAAAAAGGCAGGTCGGGCGAACCGGATTCTTCGCTGGCCTCGATGATGATGACGGTGCGGGCATGCGCCACACCCTGTTGCTTCAGCGCCAGCAAGGCCGCCAGCGACGCGAAGAGGGCGTAGCCGTCATCGGCGCCGCCACGGCCATACAGCTTGCCGTCCTTCAGCGCTGGTTCCCACGGCCCCAGCCCTTCGGCCCAGCCCAGCATTTCCGGCTGCTTGTCGAGATGGCCGTACATCAGAACGATGCCCGGTGCGGACCCGGGTATCTCGATGAAGATCAGCGGCGTGCGTTTCGCCAAGCGCACGACTTCCAGCGTCGCGCCGGGAAACGCGCCCAGCTTGCCGCGCGCCCAGTCCGCGAACATGGTCACGGCCTGTTCCATGAAGCCATTCGCCTCCCAGTCCGGATCGAAGGCCGGGCTCTTGTTGGGAATGCGGATATAGTCGGTCAGCTTCGGGACGATCTCGTCATCCCAAATCCTGTCCAGGAACGCGGCGGCTTTGTTGAAATCCATTACCGATTGATATCATAGGCCGCGATGACGGCGGCATTGTAGATTTCGCTCATCTTGGCACCCAGCGGTGCGATCTGCACCGATTTTTCCAGGCCGACCAGCATGGGGCCCATGACGCTGGCCCCGCCCATCTGCTGCAGCAGCTTGGTGGAAATCGAGGCGGAGTGGATCGCCGGCATGATCAGCACATTGGCGGTGTCGGTGATGCGGGCGAACGGATACAGCGCCAGCTTGTCCTTATCGAGGGCGACGTCGATCGCCATTTCGCCATCATATTCGAAATCCACGCCGCGATTTTCCAGGATCTGCACCGCCTCGATGATGCGTTCGCTGCGCTCGCTGCGGGGGAAGCCGAAGGTCGAAGACGCCAGCAGCGCCACGCGCGGCACCAGGCCGAAGCGCTTGGCGACGGCGGCGCCCTGCACCGCGATATCGGCGAGCTGGTCGGCGGTCGGCATCTCGGTCACGCTGGTGTCGGCGATCAGCACCACGCGGCCCTTGGAGAACACCACCTGCATGCCCATCGGGCGCTGCCCGGCCGGCGGGTCCAGCACGGTGCGCACATCGGCCAGCACATTGGCATAGTTGCGCGTCACGCCGGTTACCATGGCATCGGCCTCGCCGGCCTTCAGCATGCTGGCGGCATAGATGTTGCGGTCGTTGGTCACCATGCGCACGGCGTCGCGGTGCAGGCCGCCGCGGCGCTGGATGCGCTTGTACAGCGCGTCGATGAACGGCGCGGCTTCCTGGGCGGAATGCGGCACGCGGATCTCGATCAGGTCTTCGGGAATGCCCGCCTTGCGCAGGCCCTGCTTCACCACATCGATGCGGCCCACCAGCAGCGCCTTGCCCAGGCCGCCATTCTGGAAAGCGGCGGCGGCGCGGATGACGCTGTCTTCCTCGCCTTCCGCGAACACCACCCGCTTGGGCTTGGCGCGCAACGCGCCGGTGACCATCTGGAACAGGCCCGCCGACGGGTCGAGCCGCGCCGACAGCTGATACTCATAGGCCGCCAGGTCGGTGATCTGCTTGCGCGCGACGCCCGATTCCATCGCCGCCTTGGCGACGGCCGCCGACACGCGGGAGATCAAGCGCGGATCGAAGGGCGAAGGGA
>JAQGLO010000100.1 GCA_028292825.1 Alphaproteobacteria bacterium
GCTATACCGTGTACCGCGCGCTGGAAAACTATGTCCGCCGCCAGCTGGAGCGCGCCGACTATGTCGAGGTGAAGACCCCGCTGCTGCTGGAGCGCAAGCTGTGGGAACAGTCGGGCCACTGGGAGAATTACCGCGAGCACATGTTCCTGGCCGAGGTCGAGGACGAGAACAAGACTCTGGTGGTCAAGCCGATGAACTGCCCTGCGCATGTCCAGATCTTCAATGAGGGGCTGAAGTCCTATCGTGAGCTGCCCATCCGCATGGCGGAGTTCGGTTCGTGCCACCGCTATGAACCGTCCGGCGCGCTGCACGGCATCATGCGGGTGCGCGGCTTCGTCCAGGACGACGCCCACATCTTCTGCACCCCCGACCAGATCCAGGACGAAGCCACGTCCTTCTGCCACCTGCTGATCAAGTGCTATCGCGATCTCGGCTTCGAGGAAGTGCGGGTGAAGCTCGCCACCCGGCCTGACAATCGCATCGGCAGCGACGCAGTGTGGGACGCCGCCGAAAAGGCACTGTCGGAAGCCACCACGGCTGCCGGTCTCGAATTCGTCATTAATCCCGGCGAAGGCGCCTTCTACGGCCCCAAGCTGGAATTCGTGCTGCGCGACAGCATCGGCCGCGACTGGCAGTGCGGTACCCTGCAGGTGGACTTCAACACCGCCGAGCGGCTGGGGGCGAGCTACATCGCCCAGGACGGCAACCGCCATCCGCCGGTCATGCTCCACCGCGCAATTGTCGGCTCGCTGGAACGCTTCATCGGCGTGCTGATCGAGCATTATGCCGGCAAGTTCCCGCTGTGGCTGGCGCCCATTCAGGTGGCGGTCGCCACCGTGGTCGCCGACGCGGATCCCTATGCGGCAGAGGTGGTGGCGGCACTGAAGGCGGCGGGCCTGCGGGTGACGCTGGACACTGAAAACCAGACCGTGAACTACAAGGTCCGCCAGCATTCCCTCGCCAAGACCCCCAATCTGCTGGTTCTGGGCCGCAGGGAGGCCGAAAACCGCTCTGTTACCTTAAGGAAACTGGGGGTCGACAAGCAGGAAAGCCTTGCGCTGGAGGCGGCAATTTCTATGCTGGCGGCCGAAGCCGTCCCGCCCGACCTGCGTTGAGCGGTTCACGCCAAGGACCCAGACCATTGCACTGATCGAAATCGTTTCGTGAGGCAGGCTGGCAAACCCCTCGCGAGACCGTGACTTGTTTTGTTTGAAGATCAGGCGCGGACGTAACACAGGAGAGAAGTCATAGTACCCAGGCGTTTTCAGCAGGACCAGAAGGCACCCACCAAGGATGGCCCGCGCATCAATGAAGAGATCACCGCCCGCACCGTATTCCTGATCGGGGAAGACGGCCACAAGTATGGCGAGATCGGCATCGACGAAGCGCGCGCCCTGGCCGAGGAAAAGGGCTTCGACGTCGTGGAGATTTCCCCCGACAACAAGCCGCCCGTCGCCAAGCTGATGGATTTCGGCAAATACAAATACGAGCAGCAGAAAAAGGCCAACGAGGCCCGCAAGAAGCAGAAGGTCATCGAGATCAAGGAGATCAAGATGCGCCCCACCATCGACGATCACGATTATGACGTGAAGATGCGGGCGATGAAGCGCTTCTTTGACGAAGGCGACAAGGTCAAGGTCACCCTGCGTTTCCGCGGCCGCGAAATGGCTCACCAGCATCTGGGCATGGACCTGCTGAACCGCGTCCAGAAAGACACCGAGGTCTTCGCCAAGCTGGAACAGTATCCCAAGATGGAAGGCCGTCAGATGATGATGGTTTTGGCCCCGCGGTAAAACGCCGGCATCATCGACCGAAATGAAAAAGCGCTCTTCGGAGCGCTTTTTTGTTAGACGCCGTGCATTTCCTTGAATGCCACCCGGCCCTTGCGCAGCAGGAAGACGATGCGGCCCGGCTCGGCCGGCGCGGCGTTGGCCGACATCATTCCGCCGGTTTGCACCGAGGCTGCCAGCGGGAAGATCAGCACCCGGCAGCGGTCGGGCGTGTCAAAGCAGGATCGCACCGCCGGATCCAGCAGGTCGAACTCCCGGCTGGTACGGGGCATGAAATATTCCTGCACCCCCAGGCCTGAAACGCTGCGGGCCTGCAGCCTCTCGCTGTCGAAGCCCAGCCCGGCCAGCTGGCCCTGCAGGGTGCGCCCGACCTGGACACGGTCATAGGCGCTGCGCAGCGAGTGCGGCGCGATGAACTGGGTCACCGGCACGCCCCGCGACCACAACGCCCCGGCGGCGATCGCCAGCAGCATCACCACCGAGGAGATCAGCAGCAGCGGCAACATGTGATTCTCGTCGCGCCAGCGAAGCAGGTGGTTCATGGTTAAGGGCGGTGCCAACAGGTTTCGCGCAGAGCCTTAGCAAAAGCAGACCTTGCGCCAAGCAAAGCATCGCGGCGTGGTAAACGGCTTAAGGAAGGTTACGGCGCAGGCAAGCGCGCGACCGCCGCGGCCACGGTGGCGAAGTCGGCATTTCCACCTGACAGGATCAGCGCGATGGTCTTGCCGCGCGCGTCGATCCTGCCCGCCAGCAGCGCTGCCAGCGCCGCCGTGCCACCGGGCTCGACCAGCAGTTTCAGTTTCTGCGCCGCGAAGCTGACGGCGCGTTCCAGGTCTTCATCGCTAACGGCGAATCCCGGCGCCAGCAGGTCCTTGGCCAGTTCAAACACGATCACACCCGGAATGGGCGCCATCAACGCATCGGCGATGGACAGCGGCCCGCCCGGCGCCTGGGCGCGCGCACCCGCTTCCAGCGAGCGCTTCATGCCGTCGAACCGCTCCGGCTCGACACTGTGGACGCGGGCCGCGCTGCCCGCACCCTTCAGGGCCAGCGCCACGCCGCTGACCAGCCCGCCGCCGCTGCAGGGCGACAGCACATCGTCCAGGGTCACGCCAAATCGCGCCGCGTCTTCGGCGATTTCCAGTCCGGCCGTGCCTTGCCCGGCGATGATGGCGGCATCGTCATAGGGCCTTACAAGCGCCGCGCCGCGTTCCTCGCGGATGCGCGCCGCGATGGCCTCGCGGTCGTCCTGCACGCGGTCATATTCCACGATCTGTGCCCCCAGCGCGCGGGTGCCCTCGATCTTGGAACGCGGCGCGTCACTGGGCATCACGATCACGGCAGGCATGCCGAACAGCTGCGCCGCCGCTGCGACACCCTGGGCGTGGTTGCCGGAGGAAAACGCCACCACGCCTTTGCTGCGTTCGTTCAGCGGAATCATCGCCAGCCGGTTGCAGGCACCGCGAAACTTGAACGATCCCGTGCGCTGCAGGATTTCCAGCTTGAGAAAGACCCGCCCGCCGGTCAGCGCATTCAGCACCGCGCTTTCCACCAGCGGCGTGCGCACGGCATAAGGCGCGATGCGCGCCGCGGCAGCCTCGACATCGGCAAAGACGGGAACCATGCGCAAAAACCTAGTGAAGTTCGCGCAACTGCGCGACCCGGTAGATGGTCACATGCACCTTGCGGCCGCGCGAATAATTGAAACCGCCAAGATCGCCCGTCACCTGGGCATCGGCCTGCAGTTCCGCCAGCCGCGCCAGGAACGCGCCCTGCTCGGCGTCTTCCACCAGCGCCAGCCCGCCCGACTTCGCGCCGGCTTCCGCCGCGCCCGCGCCATCGGCCAGCACCACATCCTTGCCGAAGGCGAACAGCATGCTGGGCTCTTCATAGCCCGCCAGCGCCGGCGGCGGATCGCCCGGCTGGGTCGCGGCCGCGACCAGGGGCTTCAGCCGCTGGGTTACCCAGAGCTGGGTCAGGCGCGGCCCCGCCGCAGCCGTCAGGGCAGGAACAAAGACCAGCATGGCCAGCAGCGACAGCAGCGCGCTCCAGACATGGGCACGCCGGATACTGAGGATCAGCGCCGCCAGCGACAGCAAGGCCGCCGCGCCCGCAATGCCCCACAGCCAATAGACCGGCCCCGCGCCGAAATAGCCCGGCAACAGCACCAGCGTCGTCGTCAGCAGCGCCGCGCCGATGAAAAATTGCAGGCCGGCGATCCAGCGCGCCGCCGTCAGCCATCCGGCCAGCCAACGCACGGCCGGCGGCGACGAAGTAATGAACAGCCCCGCCAAGATCGCCAGCGCCGGATAGGCGTCGATCACATAATGCGGCAGCTTGGTCGGCACCGCCTCCACCACCAGCCACCAGCCGCCCGCCCAGGCCAGCAGAAAGCGCACACCGGGTTCGGCGCGCCGCGCGATCCCCAGGACGATGCCGGGCAACACAAAAAGGATGGCCGGAAAGAAACACGCCGCCGCCAGCACCAGATAATAGCCCGGCAAGGCGCCATGACTTTCCTGCCCGCCGGCGAGTTTGCCGGCAAGATCGTGCCCGACAGATTCCTGAAGGAAGGCGCCATGGCTCTGGATGCTGATGGCGATCAGCCAGGGCGATGCAATCACCAGCGCCAGCAGCATCCCGCGCAGCGGTTTCAGCATCGCCAGCCAGCGCCATTTCCGGTCCCAGGCTGCCAGCGCGATCACGGTGACCAGCGCCACGCCCGGCACCACGGGAAACTTCACCAGCGCGCCCACACCGACCGCCGCCCAGCCCAACCATATCAACCGCGACGGCACGGCCGGCGCGTCGGGCTCGCGCGCGGCGCGATAGACCCGCAGCAGCACGCCCTGCACCGCCAGCACACAGGCCAGCAGCACCGCATCGGTGGTGGCAATGGTGGCCTCCGCCGCCAGCAGCACCGATCCCAGCATCAACAGACCCGCCAGCAGCGCCGCTTCGCTTTCCATGAACGCCAGCGCGCACCAAAGGGTCAGCCAGCTCGCGGTGATGGCGCCCAGAAGCGAGGGCAGCCGGTAGGTCCAGATATGGCTGTCATCGCCCTGATAAACTATCTGGCCAGCCACATCCGTGCTGAGCGCCTGCAGCCAGTAGATCCCCACCGGCTTCTTGTAGCGGGGGACACGGCCAAGCCGGATGTCGATGGGATCGCCCGATTCCACCATCTGGCGGGAGGACTGGGCAAAGCGGCTCTCGTCCCGGTCCAGCGCCGGCAGGCTGAGGACGCCCGGCAGCCACAGCAAAAGCCCCAGCAGCGCCAGCAGGGCGAAGGGCCGCCGCGCCAGAACCGCGAAAAACCGGGGCGGCGGCAAAGGCGGCAGCGCCGGGACGGTTTCCACAGGGATTACGGGCACTTCTGAGTCGGTCATCGGGGGGAACTATGTCCGCCCCGCCCCTATGTTGCAAAGTCCGGGGACGCTATAAGGCCCCAAATTCGCGGCCAGAGAGAAAGACTTATGACAGGCGAGATCGCCATATCCGTGGTGGTGCCGGTGAAGGACGAGGCCGGCAATGTCGGTCCCCTGGCGCGGGAAATCGCGGCCGCACTGGCCTCCAGCCCGGCCCACGAAATCCTGTTCATCGACGACGGCTCCTCCGACGGCACCCCCGCCGCGCTGACTGCCCTCAAGGCCGAAATCCCGGTCCTGCGGGTCCTGCGCCACGACCGCAACCTGGGCCAGAGCCGCGGCATCCGCACCGGCGTCAAGGCCGCGCGGGGCGACACCATCGTCACCCTGGACGGCGACGGCCAGAATGATCCCGCCGACATCCCCGCCTTGCTGGCCGTGCTGGACGCCGATCCCGCAGTAGGCTTGGTGTCGGGTGTCCGCGTGAAGCGCAAGGACACCGCCAGTCGCCGCCTGGCCTCGCGCCTAGGCAACCGCTTTCGTGACTTCATGTTGAAGGACGGCGCTGCCGACACCGGCTGTGGCCTGAAGGCCTTCCGCCGCGACGCCTTTCTCGACCTGCCCTACTTCGATCACATCCACCGCTTTCTCATTGCGCTGGTCCTGCGCGAGGGCTGGCAGGTGCGCTTCGTGCCGGTCAATCACCGGCCGCGCCTGACCGGCGCTTCCAAATACACCAACTTCGGCCGCCTGCTGGTCAGCGGCCAGGACCTGCTGGGTGTGCGCTGGCTGCAGCGGCGCTATCGCGGCCGCGCCGATACAACGGAGCTTTGATCCATGGGCTTCATGTCACATCTCTACAATCACGCCATGCAGCATCCATACGATCTGGTGTGGGGCGGCGTGGGCTATCTGGGCCAGATCGTGTTCGGCATCCGCTTCCTGATCCAGTGGCTGAAAAGCGAAAAGGAAGGCCACAGCGTTATCCCCATCGCCTTCTGGTATTGCAGCCTGGTCGGCGGGTTGCTGAGCTTTGTCTATATCGTGCACCAGCAGGAATGGCCGCTGCTGTTCGGTGCATCACTGCCGCTGCCCATCTATGCCCGCAACATCTGGATGATCTATCGCGACCGCGGGCGGACGAAGACCGCCTGACCGTGCTAGATTGAACCGTCTCAAGGGGGGACTTTCATGCTGGGTGCATTTCCGCTGATCCTTGTCGTGGTCGTTTTGTACAATGTGATGGTGTTCGGCGGCGGCGCCACCGGCCACGACACCCTGGCGCTGCTGTCGCAGAGCTTCACGGTTCACGTCTTTTCGGGCGACGTGTGGAAGATTTCCCTGGCCGACCTGTTCATCGCCGCCGCCCTGGTGCTGCTGTTCGTGGAGACGGTAAAGGCCGCCCGCACCAGCCAGCGCGAAATCCTCAACCATGCCTTTTCGCTGCTGACCTTCACCGGCGCGCTGGTGGAGTTCATCGCCCTGAAGGGCTTCGGCACCTCGGCATTCTTCTTCATCACTGCGATGTGCCTGTTCGACACCATTGCCGGCTACACCATCTCGATCATCGCCGCCCAGCGCAACGTCAATGTCGGTCAGGGCGACGCCTGACGGCGGCAAAAAGGCTGATCCGCCAGTGGCTTAATTGAAGCTTGCGGGGGTAGGCCGGGCCGTGTATTCCCACCGCAACGGACAGGTGGCCGAGTGGTTGAAGGCGCACGCCTGGAAAGTGTGTAACGGTGAAAGCCGTTCGAGGGTTCGAATCCCTCCCTGTCCGCCAAATACCAAAGGGCCCATCGGGCCCTTTGGTATTTGGAGGACAGGGATCGGTGAAGAGCCCTCTGTTCGACAAAATCGCCAACAGGCGATTTTGGGCGCACGGCAAGGCCGCGCGATCCGAGCGCAGCGAGGACGGAAAACATGCCCAAGCATGTTTTCCGCAATCCCGATCAGGCCGCCAATAAAAAGGCCCCGCTTCGCGGGGCTTTTTTATTGGCGGACGGGAAGCGGCGAGAGCCCGTTCGTCGCTCGCTTCGCAAACCGCTCCTCACTCGACAAAATCGCCAGCAGGCGATTTTGGGCGGACGGCAAGGCCGCGCGATCCGAGTGCGGCGAGGACGGAAAACATGCCAAAGCATGTTTTCCGCAATCCCTCCAGCCGCCACCGCCGCACGACATCACCTCAGCGAGAAACCCGCTGGTGGATCTCCGCGATATACCCGCCGGGAAATTTCAGCATCGCGCTGCGACGGCCTGAAGCGACGACTGGTTGCGAAAGAACAACCGCGCCCGATGCTTTCGCCCTGGAAAGGGCGGTGTCGAGATTGCCTGTCTCATAGCCCGTGATTTCACGGCCGAACGGGTACGGCAAATGTCCATCCGTCACCATGACCAGCATATTTCCAAAGCCTGACTGCACCTGAACCCGCCGGAAAAATTCCCCCGCACGACCGATTTCGCCCGCGTCGGCATGGCGATTATCTTCAATGACCTTGCCGTGCGAGAAGCGCAGGAAGTCCGCGATGAAGGCGGCGGCGCCGTCAGATGACAAATAGACCCGGTTATCGGGGACAGTCACCAGCGGCGCATAGCTTGGCGGTTTGGAATGCCAGTAAAGCTGGGTGCGAACCCCACCCGGCCATTGCACCACGGCATCCATGCCGATCGGATCCTTGAACGGCGCCACAATGACCTCTGCGCCGGAGGCGCGCGCTGCTGCCACGGCCTTGTCCATGTCCGTCACGAGATAGCCCGTCCGCTCGAAACCGAACGGAAAAGGAATTGGCGTCAGGAACGCGAAGGTTGAAAGCGTGCCGGCAGGTGTCCAGATATAGCGGAACTGCGTGCTGCTCGGCACCGGCAGGACATTGGTGACGATTTGCGGCGAAGCCTGCCCGCCGAATGTGGCCGTAAAGCTCTTGATGAAACCATCCATGTCGCCAGGCGAGACATAAACATGGGTCTAGTCATATTGCGAACCAACCGAAACATCGGGCTGCGCTGCGATAGCAGGACAGGCGACCGACATTGCCAGGGCGAAGGCGGTCCAGCGGCTTGATTGCAGTTTCCAGAACATGGTCAATCCCCGTCAACGACGATACGGTTGATACCATAGATCCTGCGGATATCGGCGGCACCGGTATTTGTGAAGACCAGCGCCACCGGACCCGGTGAATTAACGTTCATCGGGGACGAAGAGAAGGACCTGCCGCCATGGTGACTGCCCTTTCGAACGGATGGCCCAATCTTACGGGACTCGATCTGAAGCCGACCACCGATGCGCTGCATCTATGGAGCCAGGTTGTCGGCAAGGTTCGCCTGATGCTGACGCCGTGGGTAAATCACAGCTGGCATGTGCCACTGTATCTCTCCGCCGTCGGCTTCGGCACCGGCCTCATCCCGGCACAAAGGCGCTCGATGGAAATCGAATTCGATCTGCTCGCCGACCTGCTGGTTATCCGGGACACCCTGGGCCAGGTTCGCCGGGTGAAACTGGAACCGCGAAGCGTGGCAAGCTTCTACGCGGACACGATGAATGCCTTGCGCGAACTGGGCCTTGAGGTGCGCCTCGATCCCATGCCCTGTGAGCTGACGGACTGCGTGCCGTTTCACGCCGACGTCATCCTTCGCAATTATGATGGCGACACCGCGCGGTCTTATTGGCGCGCGATGATCCAGGCCCAACGCGTGTTTCATGTCTTCCGGACACGCTTTGTCGGCAAATGCAGCCCCATCCACCTGTTCTGGGGCAGCTTTGATCTCGCGGTCACGCGCTTTTCCGGCAGGGCTGCGCCGCGACATCCCGGCGGCGCACCGCATTTGTCGGACGCCGTCGCAAGGGAAGCCTACAGCCAGGAAGTTTCCAGCGCCGGTTTCTGGCCCGGAGGCGGGAACGTGATTGGACCAACCTTCTACAGTTATGCCTATCCAGCGCCGTCAGGCTTCGGTGATGCGATGGTGGAACCGGGCGCTGCGGGTTTCAATACCGAGATGGGAGAGTTTTTGTTGTCCTACGAAACCGTAGCCAGAAGCCCCGATCCCGATGCGGCTTTGCTCGATTTTCTGCAAACCACATATGAAGCAGCCGCCAACCTGGCGCGTTGGGATCGTCAGATTCTGGAACGCCCCACCGGATTGCTCGGGATGCCGCCACCCGGCGTTTAAGACACCGAACCAAGGCCAGATGGCTCCGGCTTATCCACACGCCTTCAGGCTGTGCGATACTGGCCGTATGAGAAACGCGATAACCATCGCTGCGCCTGTCTGTCCACACCGCCCTTGTCCACCCAAGGGAGGGAGGGGGGTGCGCGAATTCATCAAAACGAATACTCAGCAAGTCGTTCACGCGAAACGAGATTTGTGTGGCGACTCTCACGGGATAGCAGCTCCGAAGGAGCAAACAGCCACCTTGTCCCCAGGGCGCCTATCCGATGCGATCAGCCTTCCGGCCACCGCGCACCAATTACCCTTGCCCAGCCGCTCGCAGAACAAGCCCCGCAATTTCCTGCGGATGCGAAATCAGCGACAGATGGCTGGACTTCACTTCAATCGTCGTGGCGCCCATGCGCTTGGCCATGAAGCGCTCCAGATCGGGGTTGATCGTCCGGTCTTCTGTCGACACCGCGTAGAAGCTGGGCTTGGTGCGCCAGGCGGCGTGGGTGGTCTTGCCGGTCAGCAGCGCCCGGTGAAACGGCTGCTGGGTGGCATACAGCACCCGCGCCTTTGCTTCGGGCAGGTCGCCGGCGAAATCGCGCAGGAACGCCGCCTCGGTCAGCCGGCCTTCATCGCCATCAAAGACAATGCCGGCCGATGCCGGCGGCGTGGGGAAAGTCTTGGCCAGGACGGTGTAATCCTCGCCCGCGTCCGGCGCGCGCGCCGCGACATAGACCAGCGCCGAAACCTTGGGATGAACACCGGCCTCCGTCACGATCATGCCGGAGAAGGAATGGCCCACCAGCACGGTTGGCCCATCCTGCCGGTCCAGAACCTTCACAGTTTCCGCCACGGCCTCGTCCAGCGTGGTCAGCGGATTCTGCACCGAAGTGACGTTCAGCCCCGCCGCCTGCAGCCGCGCGATTACCGCCGACCAGCACGAGCCGTCCGCGAACAGGCCATGGACCAGCACGATGTTGCGGGCACCGGTCTTGGTGATTGTCTGGGTTGTCTGGGCGCGGGCGAAGCCCGGCATCAGGGCAGCGGCCCCGAGAGCGGCGGTAAAGGTGCGGCGGTTCGTCATGGCCACCCCCTCTCGATCAAGGATCAAATCGCCGTCAACGGCTCCGCCGTTGCCGGACCTGGCTCACTCCCACTCAATCGTCCCAGGCGGCTTGCTGGTGATGTCGTACACAACCCGGTTGATGCCGCGCACTTCGTTGACGATGCGGGTCGCCACCTTGGCCAGGAAGCTGTGCTCGAAGGGATAATAGTCGGCGGTCATGCCGTCGCTGCTGGTGACGGCGCGCAGGGCGCAGACATGGTCATAGGTGCGCGCATCGCCCATCACGCCCACCGTCTTGACCGGCAGCAGCACGGCAAAGGCCTGCCAGATGGTGTCATAGAGACCGGCCTTGCGGATCTCGTCGAGATAGATCACGTCGGCCTTGCGCAGGATCTCCAGCTTCTCTTCGGTGATCTCGCCCGGCACGCGGATGGCCAGGCCCGGTCCCGGGAAGGGGTGGCGGCCGACAAAGGCGGGCGGCAGGCCCAGCTCGCGGCCCAGGGCGCGCACTTCGTCCTTGAACAGGTCGCGCAGCGGCTCGACCAGCTTCAGCTTCATGAAGTCCGGCAGGCCGCCGACGTTGTGGTGGCTCTTGATTACCGCCGACGGGCCGCCCCGCGCCGACACGCTCTCGATGACGTCCGGATAGAGGGTGCCCTGGGCCAGGAAGGCGGCGCCCTCGATCTTGGCGGCTTCCTTGTCGAAGACCTCGATGAAGACCCGGCCGATGATCTTGCGCTTGGTCTCCGGGTCGCTGACGCCGGCCAATTCGCCGAGGAATTCCTTTTGCGCATCAACGTGCACGAGGGGGATGTTGTAGTGATCGCGGAACAGGGTGACGACCTGTTCGCCCTCATTGTGGCGCATCAGGCCGGTGTCCACGAACACGCAGGTCAGCTGGTCGCCGATCGCCTCATGGATCAGCACGGCGGCCACGGAGCTATCCACGCCGCCCGACAGGCCACAGATCACCTTGGCGTCGCCGACCTGGGCGCGGATGCGCGCGATCTCCTCGTCGCGGAAGGCGGCCATCGTCCAGTCGCCCGTCAGGCCGGCGATACGGTGGGTGAAGTTGCGCAGCAGGGTCGCGCCGCGCGGGGTGTGGGCCACCTCAGGGTGGAACTGCACGCCGTAGAGCCGCCGCTCCTCATCGGCGATCACCGCGAAGGGCGAGCCCTTGGAGGTGGCGGCCACCACGAAACCGGGGGGGATGGCAGTGATCTTGTCGCCGTGGCTCATCCAGACGGTTTCCTGGTCGCCCAGGACGCCGAGGCCCGCGAGCAGCGGGCTCTCGCGCTCGATCTTGATCTCGGCGCGGCCGAATTCGCGGGCGTGGCCACCTTCCACCGACCCGCCCAGCTGGGCGCACATGGTCATCTCGCCGTAGCAGATGCCCAGCACCGGCACGCCGAACTCGAAGATCTCCGGCGCCGCCGAAGGGCTTTCGTCCTCGTGGGCGCTGGCCGGACCGCCGGACAGGATCACCGCCTTGGGCGCGAATTCCGCCAGCTTGGCGGCATCGACCTTGTCGAAGGGATGGATCTCGCAATAGACGCCGCTTTCGCGCACGCGGCGCGCGATCAACTGGGTGACCTGGCTGCCGAAGTCGACGATCAGGACGCGCTGGTGGTGCGAGATGTCTGTCATGGCGGGCATGTAGAGGAGAATCGGCCCGCCGTCATCTGCCAGGGCGCCGCGCCGGCGACGCGGCCCCTACAGGAACAGAGAGAAGGCGTTTCCGAAGTTGTGCAGCAGGATTGGCAGCAGCAGGCTGCCGGTGCGCAGGCGCAGCCACACCGCGATGAAGGACGGCAGCGCGGTCAGCGCCATGGTCATCGCATCGAAACTGAAATGGCCATGGGAGAAGCCCAGCGCGTGGGCCAGCCCGAACAGGGCGCACGACAGCACCGCGCCCCAGCCCCAATCGACGCCGAGCAGCCTCACGCGCCCGGTGAAGGCCCGGTCCAGGGCCAGCAGCAGGATGCCGCGATAGAAGGGCTCCTCCTCCAGGCCGGGCAGGGTTAGCTGGAAGGCGATGGTCTCGGGCGTGGCGCCGCCGCCGCTCGGGAAGATGCGGGCCATGACGACGAAGAAGCCGCAGTAGAGCAGGGCCACCGGGATGGCGGACTTCAGGCTGCCCTTGGCCTGGACGAGCGTCAGCCCCGAGGCCTTCCAGCCGAAGGCCGGCAGGGCGGCGATTGCCAGCGTGGCGGCCAGAGCCAGGATCTTGCCCTGCCAGTTCCAATCGGCGTGCGGCAGGAGGTTTGGCAGCAAGCCGTAGCCGCGCGTCAGCAGGAAGTCGTTGACCGCCACCAGCCCGCCCGCGGCCAGCAGCCAGCGCGGGGCGAAGGTCTTGCGGTTCAGCAGGCCGAGGGCGGCGCCGGCGAGGAGGAGGAGCGCCAGGACGCCGGCGATCGCGATGAAGCTGTTCATTCCAGGGTCCGTTGGCGAGCGATGCCGACCTGGGTAGGCCGGCCGGGCGGCGCGGGCTGCTCAGAAGACGTTCGAACGTTCCTCAAAAGCCGGATTGGCGAAGGAATTGGGGCGCTTGCCCCCTGTCACGCCGCCGAGACGGGCGCGGTATTCGCTGGGGGTTGCGCGTTCGACAGCACGGAAGGCGCGGTTGAAGGAGGCCAGCGATGCAAAACCGCTGTCCAGCGCGATGGCGATCAGCTTGTCGCCCGCGCGGGAGGGTGTCGCCAGCAGGCGGCGCGCCTCATCCACGCGATGGACGTTGAGGAAGGCGCGGAAGTGGTTGTGGCCGAGGCGATGGTTGATCAGCCGCCTCACCTCCCGTTCGGGCGCGCCAATCCGTTGCACGAAGGCGTCGAAGGACAGGGCCGGGTCCAGATGGATGCGTTCGATATCGATCAGGCCGGTCAGCCGCAGCGCCAGGCCCGCCTCGGGATCGATGCCCCCTGCCCCGCCGGCCAAATCCGCCGCGAAGGGTTCGACGCCGCGCCGCGCCGCGGTGAGCGGGGCGGTATTGACCCGAAGAACCAGGGTGAAGAGCCACAGGGTGAAGGCCAGAATCTCGGCGTTCTCAAGGATGGTGAAGGCGCGCGGGCGCCAGTCGAGGCCGAAGAGGACCTCCTTGGTCAGTTCGACGAGGAGTAGGCCGCCCAGCGAGACCACGACGGTCACGCGCGCCTTGCGCCGGCCTTCCAGGAGATCGCCGGCCCGATCGCGGATGAGGCGCCACGCCAGATGGGCGACCATGGCGAACCCCATGGCGACGAGCACCCAGGAGAGACCTTTGTCCGCGATGGCGTCTCCGAGCAGGCCACGATCGGCGCTGGCCAGCACGAACCAGGCGAGGCCGAACGCGAGGGTCGCCCCCCTCGGCCTGAAGTCCTGGTCGAAGCCGGCCAGGCAGAACCACCACAGGAAGACCGCGGCATAGCCGCTGAGCAGGTGAGCCGTGGCGCCCGCCATCCCGTGCAGGCGCAGCGCCACGTCCGGCGTGTTGCCGATCAGGAAGCCGGACAGACAAAGCGCGAGCGGCGCGAACCAGATCGCGATGCGGCGGCTCTTGCCGTCACGGATCAGGACCACCGCCAGCAGGAGCAGCAGGGTGACGCCGGAGACGCGGACGATGCCGTCTAGCTGTTCAGGGCTCATATCGACCGTTTTAGCGCGCCCGCGCGACAGGCACGAGAGGCGCGGTTTGGCGAGCTTAGCCCGCGGGCGTTTCAGCGCGGGCCAGGACCGCGACGAAGAAGCCATCGGTGGCGGCGGTGCGGGGCGTGAGGCGCACGAAGCCGGCGGGGGTCAGATAGGGCTGCACGGCCTCGAGAGTGGGCGGGCGAATGCTCCAACCGTCGTGGGCGGCCAGGAAGGCCGCGATGCGGTCCTCGTTCTCCTCGGCCAGCAGGGAGCAGGTCACATAGACCAGCCGTCCGCCGGGCTTCACGAAGGCCTGGGCCTCAGCCAACACGCCATCCTGTTCGGCGATGCGGCGTTCGAGCTGTTCGGGGCTGAGGCGCCACTTGGTGTCGGGGTGGCGCCGCCAGGTGCCGGAGCCGGTACAGGGGGCGTCCACGAAGACCAGGTCCATGCGGGCGTCGAGTTCGCGCAGGGGATCGGCCTCGAGGGGCGAGCGGATCTGCAGGTTGCGCACCCCGGCCCGCTGCGAGCGCTTGACGGTGTCGGACAGGCGCCGGGCCTCGGAGTCGTAGGCGTAGAGCTGGCCCTTGTTCTCCATTGCGGCGGCGAGCGCGAGGGTCTTGCCCCCGCCCCCGGCGCAAAAATCCAGCACCTGTTTGCCCTTGATGTCGCCAGCGCAGGCGGCGGCCAGCTGGGAGCCCAGATCCTGGACCTCGAACCAGCCCTTTTCGAACACCGGCGAGGATTCCACCGGCGCCGCGCGTTCGCTGGCGGCGGGCGCGGGGATGCGCACGGCGTCAGGCAACAGCTCGCTGGTCTCGGGGTTGAAGGTGGCCAGGGCGTGGATCACCCGGCCGGTGTCGGCCTTCAGGGTGTTGGCCCGCATGTCCACGGGCGCGCGGGTGGCGAGCGCCTGGCCCTCGGCGGCGCGGTCTTCGCCGAAGATGCGGGTCAGCGCCGCGTCCAGCCAGTCGGGGTAGTCACCGGCCACATCGGCGGGGGCGTCGGCGAGGCTTCGCGGTGAGGCGAAGGCGGCGAGTTCGGCCTCGGTCAGGGCGCCGGGCCCGTGGGGCTCGTCGCCGGCGGCGTCCGCCACCCGCTCGGCCGGCCAGTCCCAGACGAAGCGCAGGGCGGCGAGCGCGCGGGCGCGTTCGGTCTCCTCGCCCATCATCCAGGCCAGGGAGCGCTTGCGGCGCAGCACGTCCAGCACCAGGCCGGACACGAAGGCCCGGTCCTTGGCCCCCGCATAACGCGCCCCGTCGCCCCAGGCCTTGAGCGCCAGGCGCGCCGGCTTGTGCCGCGTCTCTATGTCGGAGAGGACCTCTATCGCCGCCGAAAGTCTGCCGCCGTCTCTCACGTAACCTCTAGTTCGCGCCCTGGTAGTTGGGCGCCTCCCGGGTGATCATCACGTCGTGCACATGGCTTTCGCGCAAGCCCGCGCCGGTGATGCGAATGAACCTGGCCCGTTTCTGGAACTCAGGAATGGTCGGCGCGCCGAGATAGCCCATGGAGGCGCGCAGGCCGCCCACCAGCTGGTGGATGACCGGCGCGATGGGCCCCTTGTAGGGGGTCTGGCCCTCGATCCCTTCGGGCACCAGCTTGAAGGTGTCGGCCACCTCCTTCTGGAAGTAGCGGTCGGCGGACCCCTGGGCCATGGCGCCCACCGAGCCCATGCCGCGATAGGATTTGTAGGAGCGGCCCTGGTAGAGGAAGACCTCGCCGGGCGCCTCTTCCGAGCCCGCGAACATCGAGCCCATCAT
>JAQGLO010000108.1 GCA_028292825.1 Alphaproteobacteria bacterium
CCAGCGTCTTTCACCGCTATTCCGGCGACGAGGATTTCCCCCAGCAGCTGATGCTGGCGGGCCTGCTGGACAAGGATGATGAGAAGCGCGCGCTGGTGATGGGCCTGGCCTGGCGCTTCGCCTTCTCACTGTCGGCCAGCGCGGGGGGCGAGCTGGCGCATTACAGGCTGCGCCTGACGCCGTCGAAAGTGATCCTGGAAGTCCCCGCCCGCCGCGAAGCCATTGCGGGCGAGCCGGTGCAGAAGCGCCTCGGCACCTTGGCCGACGCGCTGGGCCGCAAGGGCGAAATCCTGGTCGGCTGACGCAGTTTCAGTACGACGATGCGGCAGCGGCCGTGAAGGCCGTGCGCGCACGCGTCGCCTGATCTGTCTTAGCGCGCCTGGGCCGAGGGCCGGCGCGGCTGCTGCGGGGCGTCCTGCACCAAGGCGGCGGCGGCTTCGCGCTGGGCCTTGCGGGTGCCGGCGTGACGGCGCCGCTTGTCTTTCTTCCTCGCATTATTCCTACGCGCTGCCATGTCCTGCTCCTGATAATGGGCGCGGAAACTAGACTTTGTGCGTGGCGATAGCTAGGCGCGCCGGCCTCCGAAATCATATAAAGAAATCTTTATATCCTCGTTGACAGCCGGCCGTCTTTGCGGTCAATTCCACCCGATAGTTCCCGCAAGGGATTAATAGGGAATCCGGTGTGAAACCGGAGCTGCCCCCGCAACTGTCAGCGGCGAGTTTTGCGGCCCGATACACCGTCACTGGACGCAAGTCCGGGAAGACAGGCCGTAAAGCACCGACCCGCGAGCCAGGAGACCTGCTATCGGGTGTCACGCTAGGCCGGCGGGAACGGTGGGTTCCCAAGGCAACGATCGCTTCGTCATGCGGTGACACGCGCACGCGCGCCCTTCCGACAGGGGGCGGCTTTGCGCCTTGCCAACCCATGTCCGGAGTGTGTCTCGATGACGTCCCATATTCTTTCCACCAATCTCGGCTTTCCGCGTATCGGCAGCCACCGCGAACTGAAAAAGGCCCTGGAAAACTATTGGAGCGGTGCGTCCACCGCCCAGGAACTGCTGAACACCGCGGCCGCACTGCGCGCCCGTCACTGGTTCGTGCAGCAGAAGGCGGGCATCGATCATGTCCCGTCCAACGACTTCTCTTTCTATGACCAGGTGCTGGACACCATTGCCATGCTGGGTGCGGTGCCGGAACGTTTCGGTCACAAGGGCGGCGCGGTGCCGCTGGATGTGTATTTCGGCATGGCGCGGGGCACCCCTGGCGCGCCGGCGATGGAGATGACCAAGTGGTTCGACACCAACTATCATTACATCGTGCCCGAATTGACCGCCGACACGCCCTTCGCGCTCAGCGGCAGCAAGGCTCTGGACGAGTTCAACGAAGCGAAGTTTCTCGGCCTGCACACGCGCCCCGTTCTGATCGGGCCGGTGACCTTCCTGAAGATCGCCAAGATGCGCGACGGCACCGATCGCTGGGCGCTGCTGCCCAGGCTGCTGCCGGTCTATCTCAAGCTGCTGGCGGCGCTGGCGCAGGCGGGCGCCGGCTGGGTGCAGATCGACGAGCCCTGCCTGGTGGGCGACCTGGATGATGCGGCGCAGGCGGCGCTGCGCAGCGCCTATGCGGTGCTGTCCCAGGCCCCGGTGAAGATCCTCCTCGCCACCTATTTCGGCGCGGTGGACGACAATCTCGACACCTTGGCGGGCCTGCAGGTGGCTGGCGTGCATGTCGACCTGGTGCGCGCACCAGAGCAACTCGATGCGGTGTGCCGCGCGATTCCCGGTGGACGCACGCTGTCGCTGGGCGTGGTGAATGGGCGCAATATCTGGAAGACCGCGCTGACCGACGCCGAGCGGCTGATCGAACGCGCCCGCGAGTTGCGGGGTGGGGCGCTGATGGTGGGGCCCAGCTGTTCGCTGCTGCATGTCCCGGTCGATCTCGACACCGAAATTGCGATGGATACCGAACTGAAAAGCTGGCTGGCCTTCGCCACCCAGAAGCTGGACGAGGTCGCCGCCCTGACAAAGGCTGCGAACGGCATGCGCGACAGCCGCTATTTCAACGCCAATGCCCAGGCGCTCGGATCGCGGGCCACCTCGGCGCGCATTCACGATCCGGTGGTGAAGGCGCGGCTGGAGGCCGTCACGCCCGACATGGCCGAGCGTGCAGCCCCGTTCAAGGCGCGCATCGCGCTTCAGCAATCCCTGCTGAAGCTGCCGCTGCTGCCCACCACCAGCATCGGCTCGCTGCCACAGACCCAGGAAATCCGCGAACTGCGCGCCGCTTTCAAGAAAGGCGCCGTCGACCAGGCTTCCTATGACAGGCAGATCGAGGAAAAGACCGCCGAAGCGATGCGCTGGCAGGACGAGATCGGCATCGATGTGCCGGTGCATGGCGAGTATGAGCGCAACGACATGGTGGAGTATTTCGGCGAACAGCTGCGCGGCTTCGCCTTCACCGAGCGTGCCTGGGTGCAGAGCTATGGTTCGCGCTGCGTCAAGCCGCCGTTGATCTTCGGCGATGTCAGCCGGCCCAAACCCATGACCCTGTACTGGACTGGAATTGCCCAGCGCTACACCAAGAAGCCGGTGAAGGGCATGCTCACCGGGCCGGTCACCATCCTGCAATGGAGCTTCGTGCGCGACGACCAGCCGCGCAGCGAGACCTGCCGCCAGATCGCACTGGCGATCCGCGACGAGGTGCTAGATCTGGAAAAGGCCGGCGTGGCGATCATCCAGATCGATGAGGCGGCCCTGCGTGAAGGCCTGCCGATCCGCAAGGCGCAATGGCGACACTATCTGGACTGGGCGGTGGAGGCATTCCGGCTGACGGCCGGCGGCGTTGCGCCAGCCACCCAGATCCATACCCATATGTGCTATTCGGAGTTCAATGACATCATTGCGGCGGTGGCGGCGATGGATGCCGACGTGATCTCGATCGAGACCTCGCGCTCGGCGATGGAACTGCTGGATGCCTTTGTCGGATTCGCATATCCGAACGATATCGGCCCAGGCGTCTATGACATCCATAGCCCGCGGGTGCCCAGCCAAGCGGAGATGGAAGACCTGCTGGAAAAGGCGCTGAAGGTGCTTTCTCCCCAGCAGCTTTGGGTCAATCCCGATTGCGGCCTGAAGACGCGCGGCTGGGCGGAAGTAAAGCCTGCCTTGATCGCGATGGTTGCGGCGGCAAAGGCCGTGCGCGGCCGCCTTGCGGCACAGCAGGCCGAACGCAGCATTCCGGCATAGGGAAAACGCCACCCCGCGCATTTGGCGCGGGGTGGCGTCACTATGTTGCGCGCGCGAGAAATAACCCGTTTTGGAACCTGTACTTGCGCCCGGACCCGGGGCGGGCTTTAAAGGGGCCAAGAGCCGCAAGGGCAGGGCATGCCTACGGTCAAACGTTCAGATTTTCAATGGCTTAAGGAGTAACATCATGGGTGCATTCAGCGTCTGGCACATCCTGATCCTGGCGGCGATCGCGTTGGTGCTGTTCGGTGGCCGCGGCAAGGTTTCCGACCTGATGGGCGATTTCGGCAAGGGCATCAACAGCTTCAAGAAGGGCCTGTCCGAGCATGACAAGGAAGACCCGAAGGTGATCAACGCCGAAGCCAAGGACAAGGACAAGACGACCGTCTGATCGTCCGAATTAGGCGCGTCCCATGTTCGACATTTTCAGCTGGCAGCACATC
>JAQGLO010000077.1 GCA_028292825.1 Alphaproteobacteria bacterium
TCGGCGGTGGCGAAGCCGGCGGCCCGGCGCAGCAGGGCGCGCAGCCGCGCCAGCAATTCCTCGGTGTAAAAAGGCTTGGCCAGGTAATCATCGGCGCCGGCGTCAAAGCCCGCGACCTTGTCGCTCCAGCGGTCGCGTGCGGTGAGGATCAGCACCGGCATTTTCTTGCCCGACTTGCGCCATTGCTCCAGCACGCGCACGCCGTCCATCTTGGGCAGGCCCAGATCCAGCACCACCGCGTCATAGGGTTCGGTGTCGCCCAGGAAATGGCCTTCCTCGCCATCCATGGCGCTGTCCACGACATAGCCGGCATCGCCCAGCGCCTTCTTGAGAAGCCGCTGCAGGTCCTTGTCGTCTTCAACCAGCAGAATGCGCATGGGTGCCTCTAGCGATTGCGTCCACGGCCGCCGCCACGACCGCCGAAGCCACGGCCGCCGCCGTCGCCACGACCGCGCCAGCCATCGCCATTACCATAGCGCGGACCGGGAACGAAACTGGGGGCGTAGCGCTCGCCTTCGCGCATGCGGCCATAGCCGCGGTCATAGGGATCGGCGGTATAGGGCGCACGATCGGCATAGGGACGCGCATAGCCGGGCGGCGGCGGACCGGCGCGGTCATCGAAGCTGTCGCGGCCGCCCGACTGGCGCAGCACCCGGCCGTTGCGGGCATCGGCGTCGAACCAGACGACGCGCCCTTCGGGGGTCATCCATTTCAGGTGATAATGGGGATCGCCGGTAGGCCCATAGGTGGGGCCTTCGGCGTCATAGAAGTTGCCGGGATGGGCGCGGCGGATTCCCGGCAGCAGCCGGTCCAGCGGCTGGATGCCGTCACGGCCTTCCGCATAGCGCGGCTGGGCCACGGCGCTGCCGGAAAAAGCCGGAGCGACGAAACCAAGCACAGTCAGCAGAAAAGCGAACAATATCCGGGTGCGCATGATGGCTTTTGTACGGCTTTGGACATGAACCCCGAATGAACACCCTGTCCAGACCCAGTTCAGCCTGCCGATCCTAACTTGGCACCCATGGACGGCAACCCTGCCGGCCAACGGACGAAGGAGACAAGCAATGTATAACACCAAAACGCTTCTCGCGGCAGCGTCCCTCGCGGTCCTGGCCGCGATGGGCACCGCCAACGCCGCCCCCTGGGAGGATCGCCATGACGTGCGCCAGGAACTGCGCCATGACCGGCAGGACCTGCGTCACGACCGCCGCGAACTGCGCCATGACATGCGCGTGGAACATCGCGGTTACGTCAACCGCATCCGTATCGCCGAAGGCCTGCGCTTCCATCGCTATCGGCTGATCGGCGATCCCTATTTCGTGCACGGCCGTTATGTGGTGCGCACCCATGACCGCTTCGGCCGCACTGTCTTCGTGCAGGTGGATCCCTATAGCGGCGCCTTCATCCGCGAGGTCATCCTCTAACCAGAAACCTTGACACGCAAGACCCGTGGTATGCCCCTCCCCATAGGGTCCCAGGCGTCAAGTGGAGCCCCGCGTCGCAAGACGCGGGGCTTCTTTTTTATGCGACATTACACGCCGCGCATCATTTGCCGCAGCGTGTGAGACAGGGCAATCGTCAGCGATCCGCTCTCTAGTTTATACCTAGACTCGGACAGCGGCTGCTTTGGCAAGTGGAGAAGGCGTCTAAAGCGCCAAGGACTCCGCTTGGTCCTGGACATCCAGAGCACCCTGCTGGAGCTTGCATCGCAGGATTTCGTAAAGCGGCGGTTTAGTTGCCTGCTCACACGGCAAGATGCGGGCCGCCGTCATGCCTGTAACTGCCGGAAGGTCCGCCGACCTGTACTTGTCAGGATTGCGCGCATCAATCCTAATCCAGCGATCACCTGTTTGCGCGCTCCAGCCTGTCACTTCACCCACGGAAGCGTCCAAGCGCAATTCCAACTTTTCACGTGCCATGAGCCTGATAAAGGCCTCTGCGTTGGCATCAATTGGATACTCTCCGCGCTCCCAGCGTCCCACGGATTGAGTGTCTTTATTCACATCACCTGCCAACTCGGCTTGCGTTTTACCCATCAGTGTTCGCAGGAATCGCAACTCCTTCCCGCTAACGCCACGACGGCAATTAACAATGGCTTCCGCGATAGCCTTATGCAGCTCGTTGACATTCTTGATCACAACGCAAGCGTCACCGTCAGCATCCAGCACAATTTGGATGCCGAGCAGCTTCACGTTGTCCAGCCCACTAGCCTTGTATTCGTATTCCATATTCAACCTCGCCCCGTCACTTCGTCGGCCCACATCCGCCACCAGCCGGCCGCGCACATACAGGCCCTTGCGGTCCTCGCGGATTTCCTCCCACACCCCGATGGGGGCATGCGAAAAATGCTGGTACAGCATGCGCACCTGCGCCGGTCCGCGCCGCCGCAGGCTGGCGGCAAAGGCGCCGGGCGCCACATCGTCGCCGGCGCCATCGATGACGCCCCACAGCGAGGCATAGCCCTCGAACTGGTCCGGCCCCAACGGCGTCAAACCCGCGCGCGTGTTCTGCCGCGCCAGCGGACGCCGGGCGTATGCAATCTGTACCAATGGAATGATCTCTACTGTTTGGGACGGTCGAGCTTGGACTCAATCCGGTCCAGGCTTTCCTTGATGCCGCGCACCTGTTCTTCCAGCACCGCGACCTTCTCGATTGCCGCCTGGTCGCTGTGCAGGGTGCGCTCCAGGTCGGCAATGCGCTCCGCCGCACTGCCCGTCCAGAACAGCGCTCCTGCTGTTTGCAACAAAAAAGCCGCCACAAGGGCGGCCGGGATGCGTCTGTCGGTGCGGAAGGGTTCAGCCATCGTCATCGGTACTGACATCGTTGCCCATATGCGTAATCACGGCCGGCGCGAAATCCCAGCCGCGCAGAATCCGCAGCGCTGCTTCCAGCGCATCCTTCACCATGCCGCGCGCGATAGCGTCCAGCATCTGGTCGGTGTTCAGCGACACCGTCGCCGCCTGGTGCCCGCGCGGCCCCGGCAAGGACAAAAACAGCGGCACCGAATTCATCACCCCGGTGACCACGAATTCCTGGAACCATTTCTGCCGCACGATGTGGCCCGCATGGCCCACCAGCATCAGCCCGATGCCGGTGCCCAGATCGAAGTCCTGCGAGATGCCGTCGGTCTCGACATAGGGCATGACGCCCGATTTGTCCGGCCGCCACTCTTCGCCAAAAATATCCACCGTCCGCCAGGCACAATAGAAACCTCGGCACACTGGAAAGCGCGTCTCATAGATGCCGCAACCGCCGGTGAGGCAATGCTTGCAGGTCGAACCCGATTTCTTCTGGATCTCCGGCTTGTCGATGGTGGGCCAAGTGCAGCAGACCGTGCAGTCGCCGCAGCTTCGCCCCTCCACCAATGTCATGCCGTCCCACATGGCGTCTCTATAGCACGTCCCCGCCCTCCAGCGGCGAATAGCCCGCCGCGGCGCGCTTCTCGTTCATCGTCAGGAACGCCGCGTCGTTCAATGCCTGCCACACCCCCTGGCGCGCCTGGGCCAGCGCATCCACGGCGTCGGCGTCAAAGCCCACCCGCAGGCCTTCGCCGAAGCGCGGCCCCAGCCAGCTTGTCAGCGACGCCGCCGTGCGCGACACCAGCGGCAGCACGGTCTGGCGCCAGAAGCTGAGATTGGCTTCGGCATAATTGGCATAGCTGTTGTCGCCGGGGATCCCCAGCAGCATGGGCGGCACCCCGAAGGCCAGCGCGATCTCGCGCGCCGCGACGCTGCGGGTCTCGGAAAAATCCATGTCCGACGGCGTATAGCTCATCGCCTTCCAGTCCAGCCCGCCTTCCAGCACCATGGGACGGCCGGCATTGGCGGCACCCTGATAGGCGTCTTCCAGTTCGCGCTTCAGCCGCCCGAACTGGTCATCAGTCAGGCCGGTGCCTTCGGGGCCCTTATATATAAGTGCGCCGGACGGCCGGGCGGCATTGTCCAGCAGCGACTTGGTCCAGGCCGCCCCCGCATTGTGGACCTCGATGGCGGTCTGGGCGACTTCCAGCGGCGACAGGCCGTAATAGTCATCCAGCGGATGAAACAAAGTGGCGTGCAACACCGGCAGGAAGCCCGAGGCCTCGCGGGTGATGCGGCTGGTGTGGCCGTCGACGCTGTAGTCGTATGCGGCAGGCCAGCCCCGTGCCCCCGGCACCACCGTCACCCGGTCGGGCCGCAGCACATACAGTTCGCGCGGCGTGCCATCCAGGGTGACGCTTTCCAGATAGGCGTTGCCCGCCGTCTGCAGGAAGGCATACCAGCGCTCGAACAGCGCCGCGCCGTCTTCATTCGGATTGGGCCGCACCAGCAGCGCCAGCAGCGGATGGCTTTCCAGCTCCTGCGCCCCGTCATAGAGCAGCCAGGGCATCGAGGCCGCCGCGCCCGCGATCTTGCGCACGCAGGCATAAGCGACGGCATTCTGCATCACCCCCAGCCGCGCCAGCGACGCGGCATCGCGTGCGCCCCAGCGGGCGCGACCCTGCAAGGACAGTGCGATCAGCGGCGTGGCGCTTTTCTTTTCAGACGGCGCTTTGCGGAAGAATTCGAACATCTGCGATCCTATAATTTGCGAATGCGCGGGTTGGCGCGCTTGCCTTCAAACAAGTCCGCCAGCGCCCAGACCAGCGCATCCATCCGGTCGGGGCTTTTGGCACCCTTGCTGCCGTCGTAATGGCACATCTGATCTTCCAGCTCGGCGAACAGGCCGGCATGATGGATGCGCCCCGCCTCGTACAGCGCCGCAACGGGCGCCGCGCGCGTGATCTTGCCGCGCGAGGCATGCACCAATTTCACCGGCGCGTTCGCGTCGGCCTGCTGCAACACGCTCTTGACCATGTCGCCGCCCTGGTTGGCTTCGGCGATGATCGCGTCGGCGTCGAAATCGGCATAGGCCTGCATCACCCGCGCCGCCCAGCCGGCCGGCGTCAGCCCGCCCAGCGAATAATCCGCCAGCACATAGCCGTCCGTGCCTTTATCTTGGTCGCTCCCGCTCTCGCGGACGCTCCGGTGCCCCGCCACCACGATCCCGCATTCGTCGCCCGCGCTGCTGGCGGGCGGATCCACCGCCACCACGATACGCTCCAGATCGGGCATATCGCGCACCCGCGTGACTTCGATCCAGCCGCGCCGCCACAGCGCGCCGTCCTGGTCGGCGATCAGTTCGCCGTCCAATTCCTGCCGCCCCAGCGCCGTCGCGCCATAGCGCGCCTGCATCGCCAAAACGAAATCCGGCGGCAGTTCGTCATTGTCCGCCGTCCGACCGCGCGTCACCGCCACATCCGGCGCGGCCAGCAGCGCCTTCAGCGCCGGGATGTTGCGCGGCGTACTGGTCAGCAGCATGCGCGGACGCATCCCCAGCCGCAGCGCCATCAGCGCCATGTCCAGCGCCGCCTGCGGCGCGCGCCACTTGCAGAATTCATCGCCCCACACCCCGTCGAACTGATGGCCGCGAAAACTGTCCGGCTCCTCCGCCGACAGCAGGGTGGCGACGGCACCTGACGGCCACAGCACGCGATTGTTGGACGGCTCGAACACCGCGCCCTCCACCACACCCAGCAATCCGGATTCCCCCTCCACCATCACGGCGCGCGCGTCGCGCATGGTGGCACCGATCAGTCCGACGCGGCCCATGCGGCCCCAGGCGACGTCCTGCGCGATCCATTCGGCGCCCGCGCGGGTCTTGCCCGCGCCGCGCCCGCCCAGGAACAGCCAGATGCGCCAGTCGCCGTCAGGAGGAAGCTGCGCGTCATGCGCCCAGAACCGCCAGTCCGCCAGCGCCGCATCCTCATCCGTCAGGCTGTCCAGCAGCGCCCTTCTGTCCCTTGGCGGCAAAGCGTTTATCCAGTCGGCGCTCCAGCGCCGCGCGACCTTCCGTGTCATGCCTGGCAATCTTCTTTTCGCGCACCATAGCGCGCT
>JAQGLO010000160.1 GCA_028292825.1 Alphaproteobacteria bacterium
GTGGTCTATCCCACCCACGGCGTCGGCAAGGTTGCCGGCATCGAGGAAAAGGAAGTCGCCGGCACCCGCCTGGAACTGTTCATCATCGAGTTCGAGAAGGACAAGATGACCCTGCGCGTCCCCACCCTGAAGGCCAAGGCCGTCGGCATGCGCAAGCTGTCCTCGCCGGAAGTCGTCACCGGCGCGCTCAACACGCTGAAGGGCCGCGCCCGTATCAAGCGTACCATGTGGTCGCGCCGCGCCCAGGAATATGAAGCCAAGATCGACTCGGGCGACCTGGTCTCGATCGCCGAAGTGGTGCGCGACCTGCACCGCGCCGGCGGCCAGCCGGAACAGTCCTATTCGGAACGCCAGCTCTATGAAAAGGCGCTGGCCCGCATGGCGCGCGAAGTGGCGGCGGTCGAAAAGACCGACGAACCCACCGCCGTCAAGCGCGTCGAAGGCATGCTGACCAAGAAGGCGGCATAACGAAATCGCGATCCTCTATCGCAATTGGAAGAGCCCGGCAGCGATGCCGGGCTTTTTCTTTGGTCAGTTCAGGATTTCGATCTGCGCCGGATTGGACAGCGCGATCTCGGGTCGCCCGCGGAAGTCCTGCACCATGCCGCGGATGCGGACGTGCTTGGCATGCAGGCCCTCAAGATCGTAGTCGCGGAAAGCGCGGCGATCCTCCGGCGCGATCACGGCGGAAAAGCCGCGCTGCCAGTCGCTGCTGAAATCGATGAAGACGCGGCCCGCGCCGCTGCCGACATTGGTGACCCAGCCTTCCACCACCTGGAAGCTGCCGGTGGTGCCTTTCATGTCCTGCGGCTTGCGGGGCGCAGAGCCTGCCACGGCCCACAGACCGACGCGCTTTTCCCGCGCGCGGGATTCGGCGGCGTAGAGCTCGGGCGAACATTCGTTGCGATCGGGCGCGATCTGCACCCGCGCCAGGCCCTGCTCCAGCAGCGCGGTCTGCAGCCAGACCCCGCCGAACCCCTGGGCCCGGATGCGGTCGTAGCGATCTTCCTTGGGCGGTGTCGATGTGAAGGTCAGCGGGCCGTCCTGCGCCATCTGGCTCAACTGGGCCAGTGCCTGGCCGGATGACGGCTCATTGCCCTGCGGCAGGCGAATGCCTTCCAGCATCACGGCGCGGCCATCCGACAGGATCAGCGCGCCATTCTTTTCCACCCGCACCACGCGGGCATTGCCGATTTCCACCGATCCGGCGCAATCGGGAATTATGGCAGCATGGGCCACAGCCGGTCCCATTGCCGCCAAAATCAGTCCATAAATCAAGGCTCTGCCGCGCATGCGGCTATAGGTTCCAAAACCGATCTTGCGGTCAAGCGTTGCCACCGGCGCCACCGCGAAAACAGCTTCAAAGGTTAATGGCATGGCTTCCCTCGCACTCCCCGCCACGCTTCCCAGCGCCGCCACCATGCCGGCCGCGATGAAAGCCTCCCTGCCCGCGCTGACCATCATGCTGGTCAATGGCGCCAAGGACATGCTGCTGGCGGTGCTGATCCTGGCCGCGGGCTGGATGGTGGCGCGCTGGATCGGGCGCTGGGCACGCGACCTGATGAACCGCAGCACCTATGTCGACGATACCCTGAAGCCGCTGGTCACCAACTTCGTGCGCTATTCCATCCTGGGCATCACCCTTGTGGTGGTGCTGGGCCAGTTCGGGGTGCAGACCACCTCGCTGATCGCCGTATTGGGCGCCACCGGCCTGGCCATCGGCCTGGCCTTGCAAGGCACGCTGTCGAACGTGGCGTCCGGCGTGATGCTGCTGTTCCTGCGGCCCTTCCGCGTCCATGACCGGATCAAGACCAGCGACGCGCTTGGCACGGTGCAGGAAATCGGGCTTTTCCGCACCACCATCGTCACCGATGACGGCCTGTATGTCTCGGTGCCGAACGCCACCATCTTTTCCGGCACCATCACCAATCTCTCGCGCGAGCGTATCCGCCGCACCAATTTCACGGTGGAGGTGGACCGCAGCGAAAACCTGGACGCGGTGCAGAAGACCATTCTCGAATGCCTGGCGCGCGAGCCGCGCATGCTGAAGGACCCGGCCCCGACCGTGGAAGTGGATTCCCTTGGGCCCATTTCCACATTCCTGGTCGTGCAGGTGTGGGTGGAGAATCGCCAGTTCGGCAGCGCCATGTCGGAGATCAAGAAGCGGGTGCGCCATGCCTTGCAGGGTTCCGATGTCAGCGCGCCTGTGCCGGTGGCCGCGCCTGCCGTGGCGCCCTGGACGCCATCCCCCGAGCCGGCAGCGCAGGCGGCCGACCAATCCGGAAAGAAGCCCAACTAGATCCCGACTGGCACGGCGGCTCCCGATATGCTTTAGGATGCCGCCATGATCGACCTCGTGACCAGGACCGCCCCCGCCGACGCCAAAGGCATTGCCGAAGCCGCCCGCATCCTGCGTGACGGCGGCCTTGTCGCCTTCCCGACCGAGACCGTCTATGGCCTGGGCGCCGATGCCACCAATGGCGAAGTCGTGGCCGCGATCTTCGCCGCCAAGGGCCGGCCGCTGTTCAATCCGCTGATCGTGCATGTCTCCGGCATCGAAGAAGCGCGCCGCCATGTCGAACTGTCGCCCCGCGCCCAGGCGCTGGCGGAAAAATTCTGGCCGGGTGCGTTGACCCTGGTGCTGCCGCGCAAGAAGGACTCGCCGCTGTCACTGCTGGTCAGTGCCGGGCTCGACACCGTGGCGATCCGTGCGCCGTCGCATCCCGCCGCACTGGCGCTGCTGAAGGAGACCGGCCGACCGGTGGCGGGGCCCTCCGCCAACCGCTCGGGCCAGGTGACGGCAACGACCGCAGCGCATGTCGCCGAGGGCCTGAACGGCAAGCTGGATTTTATATTGGATGGCGGCAGCGCCGATCTTGGAATCGAATCCACCGTGATCGGTTTTGATGGTGATCGGCCCTTGCTGCTGCGTCCGGGCGCCATCGCGCGCAGTGAAATAGAAGACATGATCGGACCGCTGGGCGCACCGGGCAGCCTGATCCGTTCGCCGGGGCAACTGGCCAGCCATTATGCGCCGCGCGCGGCGTTGCGCCTGAATGCCAGCGAGATCGAAAGCGGCGAAGTGCTGCTGGGTTTCGGGGATGTGGCGGGCGCCAAGCTGAACCTGTCGCCGCGCGGCGACCTGAAGGAAGCCGCCGCCAACCTGTTCGCCATGCTGCGGGCGCTGGACAAGAGCGCCAGTCACATTGCCGTGTCGCCCATTCCGTCCACCGGCATCGGCGAAGCCATCAATGACCGGCTGCAACGGGCGGCCGCGCCGCGATGATCCCGCCGTCTGAAGAGACGATGCACCGGCTGAAGGATGCGGTCGGCGAAAAAGGCTTCAGCCAGGACCCGGCCGAGATCGCGCCGCACCTGGAAGAATGGCGCAGCAAATACAAAGGCTCCACTCCGCTGCTGCTGAAGCCGGCGACGGCGGCGGAAGTTTCCAGCATCCTGCGCATCTGCAACGAGACCGGCACGCCCATCGTCACCCAGGGCGGCAATACCGGGCTGGTGGGTGGGCAGATCCCGCTGCATGGCGAAGTCCTGCTGTCCACCAAGCGCCTGAACCGCATCCGCGCCGTGGATGAGAGCGGCGCGACCATGACGGTGGAAGCGGGCGTGACCCTGGCCCAGGTGCAGCAGGCAGCGGACGAAAAGCATTTCCTGTTTCCCTTAAGGCTTGCCTCGGAAGGCAGCTGCACCATCGGCGGCAACATCGCCACCAATGCCGGCGGCACCCATGTGCTGCGCTATGGCATGACAAGGGCGCTGGTGCTGGGGCTGGAGGTGGTGCTGGCGAACGGCACCGTGCTGGAGATGCTGCGCGCCCTGCACAAGGACAATAGCGGCTACGACATCAAGCAGAACTTCATCGGCAGCGAAGGCACGCTCGGCGTGGTGACGGCGGCGACCCTGCGGCTGTTCCCCAGGCCCGACGTGGCGGTGGTGGCGTTCGCGGCCGTGCCCTCGCCCGCTGCCGCCGTGGCATTGCTGGGCGCGATGCAGGCGCGCACCGGCGGCCTGCTGTCGGCCTTTGAGCTGATCCCGCGCATCGCGCTGGACTTCGTCACCCGCCACATTGCGGGCACGCGCGATCCGCTTGCAGCGCCGTCCCCCTGGTATGTGCTGATGGAAGCCACCGGCGGACGCGAGGCCAACCTGTCAGCGACCTTTGAAAGCGCTCTGGCGGATGCGGTGGAAAACGGCCTTGCCTCGGATGCGGTGGTGGCTGCCAGCGAAGCCCAGGCGGCGGCGCTGTGGAAGCTGCGCGAGAGCATTTCGGAATCCCAGAAGCGCGAAGGCGCCTCCATCAAGCATGACATCTCGGTGCCGGTAGCCGCGATCCCGGATTTCATCGCCCGCGCGACCCCGGCCGTGCAGGCGCTGGTGCCCGGGGCGCGCGCTGTCAGCTTCGGCCATCTGGGCGACGGCAACCTGCATTTCAATTTCAATTCCGCGCACACCGGCGACGATCCGGCCTTCCTCGCCCAGTGGGATGAGGTGCAGCAATGCGTCCATGACATCGTGAAGGAGTTCGGCGGCTCGATCAGCGCCGAGCACGGCATCGGCGCCATGAAGGTGGCGCAGCTGCCGCGCTACAAGTCCCACGCGGAACTGGACGCAATGCGCGCCATCAAAACGGCGTTCGATCCCAGGGGAATTCTGAACCCGGGAAAGCTGATACCGCCGGTGCTGCGGCTCTAATAGCGGGCGCGGCCTTCGATCACGACCACGCGCTCGGCCGGATAGGCCGCCAGCGCGATGACCAGGGCGACGATCCAGCCGATCACCGTCCAGCCCAGGAAGAAGTTCAGCATCGCCACGCCCAGCGCCGACGGCGTGCGCCGCACGATGGCAACGATGGTGGGCAGCCAGTACATCAGGAACAGGACAGTCAGGAACGTCATCACGGGCGGGGTCTCCTGGGCACAGACAGCAATATAATCCCTTCCGGGCCGGTTTCTAGGCCGCCGCCGACAGGCTGGGCGCATCGGCCCGGCCGGCATCGCCCTTGCGGTTGGCGCGGGCGGAAATCCTGGCGGTGACCATGGTCGCCAGGTACGGCAGGCTCTGGACCCCCAGCATCACCATCCACAGGCTCACCGCGGGGTCCTGGAAGCCGCGGTCGAACGCCATGGAGATCATCGCCATCACCAGCAGCACCAGCAGGCTGGCTTCCTGCCACACCACCCGCAGAACCTGGGTGAAGCTGGCGGGATCGGCGCATTTAGGGGTGCGCAGGAAGGGTTTGCCCGAGGTGAAAAGGCCCGTCCACACCGCCTTGCCCACCGTGTGGGTCAGGGAAAGCCCGGCGATGGACGCCACCACCGCGCCTTTGAAGCCGGATCGCACCTTGGGCGGGTACAGCAGCAGCGTCTTGAGCAGCTTGGTGGCGAACAGCGCCATGGCCGCCGCCGACAAGGCCGGCATGGGCACATCGATGGTGCCGGGCGAAAGCCACATCAGCAGGGTCCAGACCAGCGCCATCAGGGTGACGACCATGCCCAGGCCGTCCGATATCCAGGGCAGCCAGCCGGACAGGAACTGGTAGCGCTGCGGCCAGCTGAGCGCCGAACCGCCGATGAAGATGGCGCGGGCATGGCGCTTGAGCATCTGCATGGCGCCATAGACCCAGCGATAGCGCTGGGTCATGAAGGCTTCCAGCGTGTCCGGCATCAGGCCTGACCCCATGCTCTGCGGCACATAGGTCGCTTCGTAGCCGGCTTCAAACAGCTTAAGGCCCAGCTCGGTGTCCTCGGTGATGCACCATTCGCTCCAGCCATCCACCTCCTGCAGCGCTGCCTTGTCCACGATGGTCATGGTGCCGTGCTGGATGATGGCATTGTGCTCGTTGCGCTCGATCATGCCGATATGGAAGAAGCCGCGATATTCCTCATAGGCCATGGCCTTGAAGCCATTCTCCCGGCTGTCGCGGTAATCCTGGGGCCCCTGCACCAGGGCGATGCCGGGCGCGGCGAAATAGGGAATGACACGGCGCAGCCAGAAAGGCTGGACCTGATAATCGCTGTCGATCACCGCGATATAGCGTGCCGCCGGATCGGTCAGCGCCAGGGCGCGGTTCAGCGCCCCGCCCTTGAAGCCTTTCATCTGCTCGAAATGAAAGAAGCGGAAGCGCGCGCCCGCTTCGTTCAGCACGCGGCAATGGGCTTCCACCGGTCGCCAGGTTTCCGGGTCCGGGGTGTTGTTGTCCAGGATGATGACTTCGAAATTGTCGTAATCCAGCCGCGCCAGCGCATTCAAGGTCTCGATCACCATCTGCGGCGGCTCATTGTAGGTCGGCAGGTGGATGGAGACGCGCGGCGATTGTTCGGGGATCGCCAGCCGCGTGACGCGTCGATCGACCCGCCACAGGCTGGCCGCCATCTCGATGCCTTCGGTCAGGATCACGGCGCAGGCCAAGAGCACCAGCGGCGACATGGCGATCATGGCGACCACATCGGTGGGATCGACATATTCCAGCGCGGTGGCGTCGATCAGCGCCAGAAGTCCGGTGGAGACCAGCACGATCATGCCGCCCATCACCAGATAGCCGGTCTGGCGCACCCGCGGCATGCGGCCCAGCACCAGCAGGCCCAGCAGCAGGCTCAGCACGGCACCCACCAGCGCATAACCGCGCCATTCGGGGAAGTTTCGCAGCAGGCCGGTAAAGCCGAACTTGGGATTGCCGGTGGCGTCGAACAGGCCCCAATAGGCGCCCACGCCGGCCTCGCCCTGGCTCTTCCAGGGCTGGTCATAGGCTTCGAACAGATAATAGTCCCAGCCCTTTTCCTGCGCGAACTGCACGAAGGCGCGCAGGAAATAGCCTTCATTGGCGGCGCTGGCCTCGGCGCGGCCGCGGGTGCGCCCTTCCGACGGCCAGCCCGCCTCGCCCACCACGATCTGCTTGTCGGGGAATTCGGCCTGGATGTGGTTGTAGAAGCCGTCGATGGATTTCAGGCTGCCGCGAATGTCCACATTCTCCCAATAGGGCAGCAGGTGGACGAAGATGACGTCGCAATATTGCCCGATCTCCGGCGTCAGCATCCAGGTGGACCAGGGCTCGGCCGTGGTGATCTTGATGCGGGCCGGCAGCGCGGCGCGCACGCGCTGGATATAGTCGTTGAGCTGGTCGGGCGAGACATAGCTTTCCAGCTGGGTCTCGTTGCCCACGATGACGCGGTCGATGGTGCGGCGATTGGCCAGCGCCGTGCGGATGCCCAGGGCGATGCTTTTCTCGTTCTGCTCCAGGTCGGGGCTGATCCAGATGCCCATCGAGACCGTCATGCCATAGCGGCGCGCGATCTCCGGCACCTTCTCCATGCCGCCATCCACTGTGTAGGTGCGGATATGGCCGGTGAGCTTGGATATCTGCGCCAGATCCTTGTCGATCCGCTCCGGCGTGATTTCCTTGTTCTGCTTCAGCGAAAAGATGTGGCTGGGATTGTAGGCGATGCCGCGCACCTGCCCGTCCCACTCCGGCGCCACCACGGTATAGTCGCGGCTGGTCCAGAACAAAGCGCTGGCGCCCACCACCATCACCAGGGCGATGGCGATGCGAAGCCTGCCGCCGCCCAGATGACGCGCCCGCCACAGATCCTTGAAGATGCGGGTCAGCAGGTCACGCATGGACTATTGCTGTTCGTCCTTGTCGCCGGGATCGGGCCGGTAGTCCTTGTCGCCGCGCCTGGGGGCGGGCGTGGTGGAGACCAGCTTGATGTCGAAGACCAGCACCTGGTTGGGCGGGATCGAGCCATCGGGCGAACCGCGCACGCCGTAACCGAGATTGGCGGGTATGGTGATCAGCCAGTGATCACCCTCGCGCATCAGCTGCAGGGCCTCGATCCAGCCGGGGATCACCTGGTTGAGCTTCATCGAGGCGGGCAGTCCCGGCGAGGTGCCGTCAAAGACCACATGGTTGATCAGGGTGCCGGTGTAATAGACCGTCACGGAATCGGTCGAGGCCGGCCGCTTGCCATAGCCGTTCTGGATGATGCGGAACTGCAGGCCCGAGGGGCGCACAACCACGCCCTTCTTCAGGGCATTCTCGTCCAGGTATTTCTGGTTGGCGTCGATGCTCAGGGCTTCGTCCACGGCAAAGGCGGGCGCCGCGGCGCACAGCCCTATCGCCATGGCCAGAACGGCCAGCAAGGTCTTCATCTGTTTCTCCAAGAATTCGGCCAAAAAGCGGATGCCCATCCTAGCGCGATGCTGGCAAACGCCATAGCGCCTGGGCCCAAAGAACCCCAGATTCGGGGCGAAAATAAGCCCCGCGCCCCGCGGTCAGGCGAATTTCACCGCCAGGTGGATCAGCACGGCCAGGCCGCAGCCGATCACCAGCACACCGCAGCCCCGGTTGATCATCCGCATGGCTTTTTCATCGATCTTGGCGTGGAACAGCCCGATGATCGTGGTCAGGACCAGCCACCAGACCGTGGAGCCCGCGACCACGCCGGCCACCACCAGGCTGGCATCGTTGAAACTGCCGGCGCCGCCCGCCAGGCCGCCCAGTCCGGCGAACATGACGCCGAAGGACAGCAGGGTGACGGGATTGGTCACGGTCAGGGCGAAGGTGGAGATGATGGCGCGCAACAGGCTGGCGCTGCCGGGTTCCGGGCCCTCCTCCACGCGCTTGACGGGCGGCGACAGGAAGGTCCGCCAGCCCATCCACACCATCATGGCGCCGCCGATCAACTCGATGACAGTGGCGTAACCTTCGATCAACTGGGCGATCCAGGTCAGGCCGAAACCGGTAATGGCGGCAAAGACACCATCCCCCAATGCCGCCCCCAGGCCGGAGACAAAGCCGTTCACCGGGCCGAAGGCGAAGCTGCGACGGATGCAGATCACGTTCACCGGGCCGATGGGAACGGCTGCGATCAGGCCCATCACGACGCCCGACAAAATCAGATAGAGAAAAGTCATGCCGGTTCCAGCGTTTCCACGAAACGCATGGGGGCGCCCTGGGCCGGCATGGTGGCCGCGAAATCGCGCATCACGATGGCGCCGCGCAGGATGGTGGCGACCGGCCAGCCCTTGGTGGTCATGCCGTCGAACGGGGTCCAGCCGCAGGTGGAGGCGATCCAGCTATTCTCGATCGTCCGGCTGAGGCCCATGTCCACAATGGTGAAATCGCCGTCATAACCCAGCGCGATGCGGCCCTTGCCGGCAATGCCGAATATGCGCTGCGGGCCCGAGGCGGTGAGATCGATGAAACGCTCCAGCGTCAGGTTGCCCTTGTTCACATGGTCCAGGAGGATGGTGGCCAATGTCTGGACGCCCGGCATGCCCGACGGCGTATCGGGATATTCCTTTTCCTTTTCCTCGCGGGTGTGCGGCGCATGGTCGGAACCGATGACGTCGATCACGCCGTCGCGCACCGCCGCCCACAGCGCCAGCCGATGGCTTTCGTCGCGGATGGGCGGGTTCATCTGGGCATAGGCGCCCAGCCGCTCATAGCATTCCGGCGCCGACAAGGTGAGATGCTGCGGCGTGGTCTCGGCCGTGGCCCAGTCCTTCGACGCTGCCAGCAACGGGATTTCGTCGCCGGTGGTGACATGCAGCACATGCAGGCGGCGGCCTGCCTGCTTCGCCAGCCGCAGCACGCGCTCGGTGGACATGCGGGCGGCTTCGGCGTCGCGCCAGACCGGATGGGTCTCCGGCTTGCCGCGCTCGGCGTAATGCTTGCGCGCGATCATGCGGTCTTCGTCTTCGCTGTGCACGGCGACGCGGCGTGTGCCCGCCTTCAGCGCGGCGAGAATATCTTCTTCCTTGTTCAGCAGCAGGGTGCCGGTGGACGATCCCAGGAAAGCCTTGATGCCGCAGACGCCCGGCATTTTTTCCAGATCGGCCAGGGCGCCGATATTCTGCGGCGTGGCGCCGGCATAGAAAGCATGGTCGCAATGCATGCGGCCTTTGGCGCGGTCCAGCTTGTCCTGGATCGCTGCGCGGGTGGTGGTTGGCGGTACGGTATTGGGCATTTCGAACACGGACGTGACGCCGCCCAGGATCGCCGCCAGGCTGCCCGAGGCAAGGTCTTCCTTGTGGGCATTGCCCGGCTCGCGGAAATGCACCTGGGTGTCCATCACGCCCGGCAGGACATGCAGGCCCTTGGCCTCGAATATCTCGGCGGCCTGTGCGTTCGGGAATGAACCGATGGCGACGATGCGGCCGCGGGTGACCCCGACATCGGCCAGCGCGATGCCATTGGGGGTTGCAACCATTCCCCCCCGGATCAGCAGATCAAAAGTTTCTTTCATGGGCCGGCAGTTAGCCTACCCCTCCCCCCCTTGGCAATCTTGACTTGGCAATCGGGAACCGGAGGACTACCTCACAGGGATGGATTCCGCCTTTCTTGACGACCGCGCCGTGATTGCCCTGTCCGGCCCGGATGCGCGCACCTTGCTGCAGGGACTGGTCACCAATGACGTGGAGGGGCTGACGCCGGGAACGGCGCGGTATGCCGCCCTGCTGTCGCCCCAGGGCAAGATCCTGTTCGATTTCCTGGTGACGGAGGGCGAAGGGGCGCTGCTGATCGATGTGGCGCGGACCAGTCGCGATGCGCTGCTGAAAAAGCTGAAGCTGTACCGGCTGCGCGCCAGGGTGGAGATCGAGGCGCGCGACCAGCTGGGCGTTTTCGTCAACCTGCACGGTCATCCGGACAACCGGCCCACAACCTATGCGGCACGCGCCGTGACCTTCGCCGATCCGCGCCTGCCCGAGCTGGGTGCGCGCAGTATCGGCAGCGTTGCGGAGATGCCCGCCAACCTGCCCGGCCCGCACGCCTGGCATGAACACCGGCTGGCGCTGGGCGTGCCCGAAGCGGGCGATTTCGGCAGCGAAAAGATATTCGCCCTGGATGCGGGGCTGGAAGAACTGCACGGCGTCTCCTTCACCAAGGGCTGCTATGTCGGCCAGGAGCTCACCTCGCGCATGAAACACCGCGCCACAACCCGCAAGCGCATCTTGACGGTAACCGCGGACGCGGCCCTGCCCCCGAACGGGACGCTGTCGCGCGGCGGGGCGGAGATCGGCGAAGTGCTGTCGGTCCATGGATCGCGGGCTTTTGTGCTGGTCCGCATGGACCGGCTGGAAGACGCGTCCGGCGACGTCATGTTGGACGAAATACCAGTTGCTTTGCACAGGCCGGCGTGGCTCGCTGCCACGCATGGGGCCTGAAAAGACGTCTGAGAAGACACGCTGTCACTGGCCGGGCGAAGACCCGCTCTATGTGTCGTATCACGACACCGAATGGGGCGTGCCCGAACATGACTCCCGCGCGCTGTATGAAAAACTGGTGCTGGACGGCTTCCAGGCGGGGCTGAGCTGGATCACCATTCTGCGCAAGCGGGAGAATTTCCGCAAAGCCTTCCACAATTTCGATCCCCACAGGATTGCCCGCTATGGCGCGCGCGATCGCGAGCGGCTGCTGAAGAATGAAGGCATCATCCGCAGTGCCGCCAAGATCGAGGCCGCCATCCGGGGCGCCAAGCTGTGGATCGAGATCGAGGAGAAGGAGCCGGGCGGGTTTCGCGAGCTCATCTGGAAGCATGTCGGCGGCACGCCGCAGGACAACCGTTTCAAGAAACGCGAACAGGTCCCCGCCCAGACCGAAATGAGCGAAGGCCTGGCGAAGGAACTGAAGCAGCGCGGCTTCAATTTCTGCGGGCCCGTGATCGTCTATGCCTTTGCCCAGGCGGTCGGCATGGTCAATGACCATGTGGTGACCTGCTTCCGGCACGAGGAATGCGTCAAACTCGCCCGCGAGTGATCCGACTCGCCGCAGGTGTCGTAGCGCCAGCATGAAACCCGTTATTGTCTGGTTCCGCCAGGATCTGCGCCTGGCCGACAACCCTGCCCTGCATGCGGCCGTGCAAACGGGCGCGCCCATTGTTGCGCTGTTTGTGCTGGATGACGGCCGCGCCCCTGACCGCGATCTGGGCGGCGCATCGCGCTGGTGGCTGCACCATTCGCTGGCGGCACTGGACGCATCGCTGAAGAAGCATTTGGTGCTGCGCCGGGGCGACGCGGCGGCAATCATAACGACCCTCGCTGGGCAGACCGGGGCGCAGGCGGTCATGTGGAACCGCTGCTACGAACCCTCCGCAGTGGCGCGGGACACAGACCTCAAGGCCGATCTTGTCGCACAGGGTGTCGAAGTCCAGACTTTCAACGGCGCATTGCTGCATGAGCCATGGGAACTGAAGACCGGCGCGGGCAAGCCCTTTCGCGTCTTCACCCCTTTCTGGAATGCGATGCGGGCGCGCGAAGCGGCGCGGCCCCTGCCCGCGCCCCGCGCCATGACCTTGCAGCGGCTGGATGGGGATAGGCTGGACGCATGGAACCTGCTGCCCACCAGGCCTGACTGGGCGACGGGCTTTGACTGGACCCCCGGCGAAAAATCCGCGCAGGAGGCGCTGTATGATTTCCTGCCGCACATCGCGCAGTACAGGACGGCGCGCGACCTGCCCGACCGCGACGGCACCTCGCGTCTGTCGCCGCACCTGCACTGGGGTGAGATTTCGCCGCGCCAGGTCTGGCAGGCCGTGCGCACCCATGATCACAGCGATGGCGCCGAGACCTTCCTGAAGGAACTGGGCTGGCGGGAATTCTGCGCCCAGCTTCTGTTCCACAATCCCGGCATGACGACGAACCCGCTGGATGCGCGCTTCGAAAAATTCAAATGGCGTACCGGCAAAAAGGATCTCAGCGCCTGGACCCGCGGCCAGACAGGTATTCCTATCGTCGATGCCGGCATGCGCCAGCTTTGGCAGACCGGGTGGATGCACAATCGCGTGCGCATGATCGTGGCCAGCCTTTTGATCAAGCATCTGGGCATCCATTGGCGCGACGGCGAAGCCTGGTTCTGGGACTGCCTGGTGGATGCCGATCTCGCCAGCAATGTCGCCAACTGGCAGTGGGTGGCGGGCTGCGGCGCCGACGCCGCGCCCTTTTTCCGCATCTTCAATCCGGTGCTGCAGGGTGAGAAGTTCGACCCCAGGGGCGTCTATGTCCGCCGCTTTGTGCCCGAGCTGGCGGCGATGCCCGACAAATTCATCCACATGCCCTGGGCCGCACCACAGCCGCCGCGGAATTACCCTGCCCCCATCGTGGATTTGGCGGAAGGCCGTGCCCGGGCCCTGGCCGCCTTCCAAGCCTTGAAGCAGTCCTGACGGGCCATTAGGTTCGCCGGATGCAGATCACCAAAGATGTCATTG
>JAQGLO010000181.1 GCA_028292825.1 Alphaproteobacteria bacterium
AATTCGGGATGGGCCAAATTGCCGAAGATATTCACGCGATAGGAGATGCCCATGAAGATCACCCCCTTCTTCGCCAGCGGTTCGCCGCCATAAACGTCGAAGTTGATGGAGCCTTCCTGGAAGCCGCCGCCATGAATCCACACCACCACCGGCAGGTGGTCGCCGGGTTTGGCGTTCGGCGGCGTCCAGATGTTCATGTACAGGCAGTCTTCGCTGGATTTGATCTCGCCGAAATAATGGTTGAGCGTGGTGGCGCGCAGCGGGATGGTGCAGTTGGTGATCTTGCTGTCGGCGTTGTAGATGCCCGTCCACGGCCGGGCCGGCATGGGTTCGTGCCAGCGCAGCTCGCGCACCGGCGGGGCGGCGAAGGGCACGCCCAGATAGGCCTTCACGCCGCTGTCCAGCAAAGTGCCCGACAGCTTGCCGGTTTCAATCGCGATGGGATCGGAAGGAATGGGATTCATCACGCCCGCATCCGCGCTTGCCGTAAGCAGGGCAAGTGCAGTGCAGCAAATCAGCAGCTTGAGACGGCGCATGTTTCCTCCGGCACGTTTGGCCGTCTTGTAGGCCAGTTCGCGCGTCCTTGCACGGTTTGTGAAGCGGCTCTAGCTTTTGCGCAAAACAGGCTGGGGACTTCATGAAGTGCACCATTTTGGCGCTGCTGATGGCGATGACGATCGCGGCCGTGGCCGCGCCCATCGCCACGGCGGAAGGCCCCGTCGAAGGTGTTGCCAGGAATGGCGTCACGCAATTCCTGGGCGTTCCCTATGCCGCGCCACCCGTGGGCGTGCTGCGCTGGATGCCGCCGCAGCCGGTGACGCAGTGGAACGCCGTGCGGCAGGCCAGGGCGTTCGGCCCGACCTGTGCCCAGATCACGACCCTGGGACCATTTGCCGGGCCGCCCAACAGCAACGAAGACTGCCTGTACCTGAATGTGTTCACGCCCACCGCCGCAAGGAAATTGCCGGTGCTGGTGTGGATTCATGGCGGCGGCTATGTCGATGGCGAGTCCAACGATTATGACGCCACCAGACTGGCGGCGCGGGGCAAGCTGGTCATCGTCACCATCAACTACCGGCTGAACCTGTTCGGCTTCCTGGCCCATCCGGCGCTGGGCGGCAGCGGCAATTACGGCATCCTGGACATGCAGGCGGCGCTCAAATGGGTGAAGCGCAACATCGCGGCCTTCGGCGGCGATCCGGGCAATGTCACCTTGGGTGGCCAGTCGGCCGGCGCGGGCGCAACCGCAGCCAACATGGTGTCGCCAGGCGCGCGCGGATTGTTCCACCGCGCCATTTTTCAGTCTGGGGGTTACACGCCCTTTGCCACGAAAGTGGTTGCCGAAGAGCGCGCCCGCAAATTCGCCGCCGCCGCCGGATGCGGCGCCGCCGGCAATGTCGCGCAATGCCTGCGCGCCCTGCCCGCCGCGAAGATCGTGGCGCTTGCGGGCACGCCGCAGGCCAACAGCCCCTTCATCAACGGCCCGCTGGTGGACGGCCAGGTCATCCCGCGCCAGACCATCGATGCGGTGACCAGTGGCGCATTCAACGCGGTGCCGGTGATGATCGGCACCACCCGTGACGAAGGCAATTTCTTCAACGGCATCGTGCAATATTTCAAGCCGAACCGCGCGGCCATCACCGAAAGCGATTATCGCGACTATCTGAAGGCCTATGGCGGCAATGCCGGGCCCGGCGGCAGCCCGCCCACCTATGCGAAGAACACGGTTGGCGCGGTGCTGGCGCACTATCCGCCCAGGCCGCAGAGCGCGCAGATGGCCTGGGATCGTGCCCACAGCGACATGCTGGCCTGCCGCGGCCAGTATTTGTCGGGCGCATTGTCGGCGCGGGTGCCGGTCTACAACTACCTGTTCGACGATCCGACCGCGCCCAGCTATTTCCCGAAGATGACGGGTTATGAATCGCTGGCCTATCACACCAGCGATATCGGCTATGTCTTCACCGGCTATCATGGCGGGCCGGAAGGATTGCCCACCACGCTCACGCCCGCGCAGCGCAAGCTGTCGGACCGGCTGATCGACGCCTGGGCAAGTTTCGCCCGCAGCGGCAATCCCAATGGCAAGAGCGATGCGCCCTGGCCGCGCTGGAAAAAGGACGGCACGGCCACCTTCATCCAGGATGGCGGCTGGAACCGCATCCAGACCCATCCGCAATTCGCCGCCGCGCATCAGTGCGCGTTCTGGCAATCCATTCTGCTTTACAAATAGGATCCGATCATGCGCCTGCCCACCCTCATCTTCGCGCTCACCTTGCTGGCCGGTTCCGCCCAGGCGGGCGAAATCCGCATCATCAGTCCCGGCCTGATCTACAATGCGGCGCTGGACCAGCTGGCGGCGGATTACAAAAAGCAGACCGGCAACACCGTCATCAACATTCACGGCACCATGGACAAGATCATCGGCCAGGCGAAAACCGACACCCCGCCGGCCGATATCGTGGGCCTGCCCACCGACCTGATGAACACGCTGGTGCTGGACGGCGGCATCGTACCCGGCAGCTATACCCTGCTGGGCCGCGGCGAACTGGCGTTGGCCGTGAAGAAGGGGGCGCCGCATCCCGACATTTCCACCATCGACAAGCTTGCCGCCGTGCTGAAGCACGCCAGCGCAGTGATGATCAACGATCCCAAGGGCGGGACCATGCAGGGCATCCTGATCGACGGGCTGCTCAAGCGCCCGGAATTCGCCGGGGTGCATGTGGTGCCTTCGTCCAGGGGTGAAGGCGCCGCGGCGCTGGCGCGCGGCGAAGGCGAGATGGCGATCCAGCTGGTGCAGGAAATTCTCAACAAGCCGGAGATCGAACTGGTGGCGCCGCTGCCGGTGGAACTGGGCGGGCACATGGATGCGGTGCTGGCCGTGTCGGCGCGATCTGCGGACCCAAAGATGGCGCTGGATTTCATCAGGTTCCTCACCCGCCCCGAAGCGCGGGCGGCGTGGACTGCCAAAGGCATGAAGCCTTTCTAGGGCTGCACGATCCCACCGGCCTTCCACACCGCCAGCGCCTTTGGCGCGGTGATATAGGCCAGGAAGGCTTCCGCTTCCTTGGGCGCCGCCGCGACGTTCAGCACGGCGCCCGCTATATCGATATGCAGACCCAGGCTGTCCGGGAATGGACCCACCACTTCGGCGCCCTGGGCCATCAGTTCCTCACTGATGGCGCCGCCACCGAACTGCGCATCGCCGCGCACGATAGCGTCGCCGATCATGCCCTTGATGGGCAGCGGCATGACGCCTTCGAATTCAGGACGCTTGAGCATTTCCTCCACCATGGCCCCTGAAAGACTGCCCACAGCGGGATTGGCATAGGCGAGCGTGCCGGCGGCTTTGGTGAAGGCGACGAATTTCTCGGGGCTGGAAATATCGGGATGCGCCCCGCCCGCCTTGACCACCACGCCGAAGATGATGCGGCCGACTTTGCGTTCGCTGCCTGGCTTCAGTTTGGCGGACAGGTCCCTGAGGTCCGCGGCCGGCGCCAGCACGATATCGCCGGGCGTGTCGCCGTTCACCGCCGTGCGGATGCGCCCGACATTGCCGCCGGTGATGGTGACCTTGTTGCCGGTGTCCGCCATCCAGTTCCCGGCCAGTGTCTTGAGCGGGCCGTTGGCGATGCCGGGTGAGAACACGGTAATATCGGCCGCCTGCGCGGCGACGGGCACAGCAAGCAACAGCACGGCAAGTGCCAGATGACGCACAAACAACTCCCCGGTTTCCTGCATGAAATTTTTCTTGTGATAATCAGTCAAGCGCACGGCGCGCCGTTTGGCAACGGGGCCGCCCGCCCCTAGAGTTCGGCGCAAAATCAGGGAGACGGCGATGGAAGATCATGGCTTTGATGGCACGACGCGCCGCGAGGCGTTGCTGCTGGGCGCCGGCGCGCTGGCCGCGACCCAGTTCGCCACGCAGAACGCCTTTGCCCTGACCGGCGACATGGCGGGGCTGCCCTGGGCCAACAACGCCATGCGCTGGGCGCAGGTCGCCTTCACCGAGGAAGACCCGCCGCGCTACGACCCGCAATTCTGGTTCGACCTGTTCAAGCGCACCCATGTCGAGGCGGTGTGCCTGTCGGCAGGCGGCTGCATCTGTTTCTACCCGTCCAAGGTGCCGCTGCATTACCGCGCCCGCGACCTGGGCAATCGCGACATGCTGGGCGAGATGATCAAGGGCTGCCGCGCCCAGGGTATCAGCATCATCGCCCGCGTCGATCCCCATGCCATGAGCGAGGAAGCCTTCGCCGCGCATCCCGAATGGGCCGCCTGCACCGAGGACGGCAAGCCGCGCCGCCATTGGGCCGCTGCCGACATGTATGTCACCTGCCAGAATGGCGGCTTCATGTTCGACTTCATGCCCGCCGTGCTGAAGGAGATCACGGACAACTACCAGCCGGAAGGATTCTTCGGCAACCGCTGGGCCGGCAGCGGCATGTGCTATTGCCAGACCTGCCGCACCAAGTTCCGCGCCACCACCGGCCTGGAACTGCCCATGACCAACGATCCGCAGGACCCGCGCCGCAAGGCTTATATCCAGTGGAATGCCGACATGCGCTGGAAGCAGTTCACTTTGTGGAACGACACGGTCAAGGCGTCGAAGGCCGACTGCTTCTTCAGCCCCAATGGCGGCCTGAACGATCCGGAAAAGGTCATGCATCCCCTGGTGGCGGTGGACCGCCAGGGACGCGCCGGCACCACGCCGGTCTGGATGATGGGCAAGTATGCCAAGCAGGTGCGCGCCTACATGCAGAACCTGCCGATATGCGGACTGTTCAATGTCGGCGTGGAGGACGAAAATCGCTGGAAGGACAGTGTGCAGGTGGGACCGGAGCTGGAAGCCTGGGCCCATTCGGGCATCGCCCAGGGCTTTCGTCCCTGGTACTGCAAGTTCAACGCCCGCATCTTCGACGCGCGCTGGGTCGCGCCGGTCGAGAAAATCTTCCAATGGCATTACAAGCACGACAAATACATGCGCAACACCGCCAACCTGGCGCGGGTGGCGATGGTCAACTCCACCCAGTCGGGCATCTTCACGGCAGGCGGCACGGCCTTCACCGCCGGTGACGGCGTGCGCGCGGCGCAGCGGGTGACGGATTCGGTCAACGGCTATTACCAAGCGCTGGTGGAAGCGCGCATCCCGTTCGAGATGGCGGATGACCGCCAGCTGGAGCCCAGGCATATCGCGCGCTATCGCGTGCTGGTGCTGGCGGATGTGGCGGCCATGTCGGACAAACAGTGCCAGCAGATCCGCGACTATGTGAAGGCAGGCGGGCGCATCGTGGCCACCGGCGAGACCTCGCTGTATGACGAGATTGGCAGGCGCCGCGCCAATTTCGGCCTGAGCGACCTGTTCGGCTGCGACTATGTCAAAACCGAGAGCGGCGTGAAGAACAGCTATCTCACCCCGCGCCACCCCCATCCGCTGACGCGCGGGCTGGAAGATGCGCCGCGCATCATCGCCGCCACCCAGCAGCTGACCGTCAAGCCGCACGATGCGGCGAAGCCGCCGCTGACATTGGTGCCCAGCTATCCCGACCTGCCGATGGAGCGGGTGTTCGCGGCGCAGGAGGAAACCGACATCCCGATGGCCTATTGCCGGGACTTCGGCAAAGGCCGGGTGGTCTATTTCCCCATGGACCTGGACCGCACCTTCTGGGACGTGCTGGCGCCGGATCACCTGGTATTGCTGGCCAATGCGGTGGCTTGGGCCGCGGATGAAACACCACCGCTGCTGGTGACCGGCCCCGGCATCCTGGATATCGCCTATTGGCGGCAGAAGGGTTCGCTGACGGCGCACTTGGTCAACATGAACAATCCCATGATGATGAAGGGCCCCTATCGCGAGATCATGCCGGCCGGGCCCTATACCGTGTCGCTGGCGATTCCGGCGGGCGCGAAGATCGCCGCGGTGAAGCTGCTGGAATCGGGCGCCACGCCGAAGACGTCACGCGATGGCGACAGGCTGGTGGTCGAAGTGCCGCGCATCGCGCTGCATGAGATCGTCGCAGTCGACCTGGCTTGATTACTTTCGGGTCCAGCCGCCATTCAGCGGCTTGACGAACTCGCCCGACGGCGTGCGCCCGATCAGGGTCGCGCCGGTCGCCTGGCCCGCGGCGTCGCGGGTGGTGCCGGACTTGGCGGCGGTGTCGGCATAGACATTGGCGCGGCCGGCATTGATGGCATCCACCGCCCGGGACAGGCCGGCATCGGCGGACGACACAATGCCGAGATAGCCATCGCCCTGTTCGCCCACAGTGCCGGCTATTTTGGCGGCGTCCACCATCGCCTTGTCGGCGGCCAGGTCGGCAAAGGCCGGCGTCGCCAGCAGCATCAGCGCGGCCAGAAGGTGCTTGATCTTGCTCATCAGCGTTATCCTCAGAAGAGATCGGGATTTTTGGCGATGGCGCTCTGGACTTCCTTGTCCAGGCGCACGCGCACATCGGCATCCAGCTTGGCATAGATGTTGATCGGCGCGACTTCGACCCGGATGGTGGGCGTGCAGGCGCACAGCGTGGCAGCAACGCAGGCGGCAAACAGTATCTGCTTCATGGACTTGCTCCCGGGTCGAGGCTTTTTGACCACGCTTCGGCATAGGACTTCAAGAGTTCGTCAAAATTAAGGGACGTGTCCAGTGTCAGGTCGATGGGCGTGGCGCTGGGCAGCGGGATGGGCTTGTACAGCGCCGTGCCGTTGAGAATATCGGCCACGGCGACATCGGCGGTCTGGAGTTTCGGCGGGTCGCTCTTGCCCTTGATCTTGAACACCACCTGCAGCCGCCCGCCCGGTATGGAATTGAGGTCGGCGGACAGGGAGTCGAACCCCAGATGCTCCAGCGCCTGGTAGGCGAAATCCTGCACCGCATTGGCGGCGGGGCCGGCCTGGGTCCACAGCGAACGGTCAAAGGACAGATGCCCAGGCCCGTCGGCGGCGACATGGCCGTCCCGGATGCGAAAGCCGTCGGGCGTCACGGTGAAAGGCACGCTGCCCGACACCTTGCCATCCATCTTGACCTTGCTGCCCAGGTTCGAGGCGTTGATCAGAGAATTGAGGGCGATGGATTTGAACTGGATGGCGCCTGCAATATGTTTGGGGTCCGACAGGTTGATGGTGAAGCCGCCCAGGCTGGCATGACCTTCGGCAAAATCCGTGTCGATGTTGCGCACCGTCAGCGCGCCATCCCCCACGGCAAAGCGCAGGGCAATGCCGGTAAAAGGCAAGGTCCAGTCGATGCGCGAAATGGCGATCTGCTGGTCGGGCGCGGTGACGGGCAGCAGCAGGGAGACCAGGCGGATATCGGTCTTCACCGCATGGGCCTTGCCCAGCAGGGTCATGAAATCCAGGCTGTCGATGCCAAGTGTGCCGCTGCTAGTGATGCCATCATGCGTCCAGTTGAGATCGCCTTCAAAACGGGCACTGCCTTCGGCGCGGCGCAATTGGGCCAGAAGCGGCGAGATGTCCTGCGGCTGCAGATGATCGGGCGCGAAGGTCAGCTTGGGTGCGCTGATATGGACGGTGCCGTCGCCGCTGGCCATGGCGTGGGTGAAGCTGGTATCGGCCAGCTTGTTCTGGTGCAGGTCCGATACCGCGACACGGCCCCGCCACACGCCGTCCGCCAAGGTGATGGCGCCGCTTCCCAGCAAGGGATGAAAGCGCGGCGCCGGCGCCAGATCCGTCATCCGGCTGGTCGCGAGCGTGATGACGCCGCCCAGCTTTCCGCCCTTGCCATCAAAGGCCAGCGCGGCGGCGCCATCGTCCAGCCGGGTGTTGGTCAAAGGCAACATGGCGGTCACGTCCCGCGCGGCGGCGCGGAATGCCCAGCCATCGGCGCCGGTCGCAAACAGCGGCCGGCCCGTCGCGGGGCATAGCGATCCCGACACGGCCTTTGCCATATCGCTGGTGCCGGGATGGAAGGCCGACAGCGACACACGGGCACAGGTCTGGAGGCGCAACTGGCCATCCTTCCACACGGCATCATCGGCATGGATGCGCACATCGCGCAGCATGGCGTAATTGAAATGCGCCCCCACTGTCACATTGGCGGCGGCGCCTTTGGACGACACGGAAAGATTGCGCGACGCGAGAGTGATTTCAGGAACGCCGCCACCGGACACATTCGCGCGCAGCTGGGCAAGGATACCGTTCTGGTCTTGCGCCAGGGTCAGTTCCGGCACCGACAGGCGCGCGCCGCGTGCGCCGCTGACCTGCAGCGGCGCGGTCAGCTGAAACTGTGTACGGTTGGAGCGCCGCGTTATGTTCCCGGCCAATGCCACCTGCACCCGCATCAGGTTTGCGGCCAGGGCGCGATCCAGTATCGCGTCACCGGTGGGCGGCAGGCGCATCACATCGGCGCCGGCATGGGCGCTGGCGGACAGGCGCAGGCCTGCCGTGACGCTATCCGATGACAGCGCGACGACATCGTGCAGGTTTGCCTGCAGGGCCACATCGGATTTCGCCGTCGCTGCTGCCAGCCGCAATTCCAGCCCCGCCATGCGAACCGAAGACGCGGTCCAGGCCAGGCCGGTGGCGGACGCATCAGCATCGAATTTCTGCAAGGTGACCCCCCTGCCCTCGCCCGCGCCCGATACCCGCAGCTGTGCCTGTCCCGGTACGTAAGACAGTTTGGCAGAGGCCAGCCGCACCGACACACCTCGCCAGGCCAGCGCGGCAGGACGCGCGGTGAGCCGGAGCGATACCGGCAGGTTGCGCACCAGCTTCACATCGCCGTTCAGTTCCAGCGCGCCGGCCGGCGTGTCCAGCAGTGCCCGCAAGCCGGTAAGCGACACCGCCAGATCGTCGCTGACAAAGCGCGACTTGCCCTGTTGCTGCTGCAGGGAGGTGATCCAATTTTGCAGCGAAGGCAATGTGACGGCGCCATGTTCATCGATGCGGGCGCGGATCACGGGCCGGACCAGCCGCACTTCCACCACGCGGGGAATCCAGCTTAGCGGATCGAAATGCAGTTCGATTCGTTCGGCGGCAACGTCCGGCGCAGCCGCGGGGCCCAGCGCGAAGCGGCCGGACACGCCCGACAGGCCCAGATCGCCAATCTCCACCGTCGAAGCGACGCCATGGCTGCGGAAATAAGCGCCTGCGATTTGCGCCGCCAGGCGCGCCCGCACCAGCCACAGCAGCACAAGTGCCGCAGCGACGCAGACAACCAGAATGAGAATCCACCTGCGCCAAGTCATGGCGCAACGCTACGGCGTGGGCGCATCCTCGCGCAACAGGCCTTGCGCCTTCAGCTCATGCCACAATTCCGCCGGGATCGTTTGGCGATGCAGCGCCACGGCCTGCGCCACGCGTTCCGGTGAATCCAGGCCGGGGATGACGCTGGCGACCAGTCGATGCGCTAGCGGAAACTGTAGCGCGGCGGCGGCCAGCGGGACACTGTGGCGGTCACACACCGCTTCGATGGCGCGGACCCTGGCGATCACGTCTTGCGGCGCCGGCTCGTAATTGTAAAAAAGCGGCGCGCCGGTTTTCGTGCCGACGGCGAGAATCCCGGAATTGTAGGGACCGCCCACCACGATGGCCGTGCCCGCCGCTTCGCAACGCGGGAACAACACGTCCAGCGCCGTCTGCTCCAGCAAGGTATAGCGGCCTGCCAGCAGGATCACGTCCAGTCGGGCATTGTCCGTCACCTCCAGGCAGGCTTCGACCTCGTTCACCCCGATGCCAAAACCGGCGATGCGTTTTGCAGCGCGCAGTTCCTCCAGCGCCTTCAGGCCACGCCCCCTGGTAAGTTCGGCCATGCGCGCGGCGTTTTCCCCGCCATGGGTCATCCGTCCGATGTCATGGATATAAAGAATGTCGATTCGGGCGAGGCCCAACCGCTGCTGGCTGGCCTCGAAGCTGCGCATGATGGCGTCGTAGGAATAGTCATAGACCGGCTCGAACGGCATGGGCGTGGCATAGCCGTGGCGCACCACGCGCGCGTCCACCGGACCGGTGACGGGGCGCAGCAGGCGACCGACCTTGGTAGACAGCACCATATCGCTGCCGCGCAGGGCATCGCCCAGCCGGCGTTCGGATAGCCCGAAGCCATAAAAGGGTGCGGTGTCGTAATAGCCGAAGCCTGCGGCCTGGGCCGCTGCCAAGGTGGCGCGCGCCGCGTCGTCCGGCAGCGGGCGAAACAGGTTGCCCAGCGGCGCGGTACCGAAGCCCAGTTCGGTGACCTTCAGCCCGGTCCGGCCCAGATCACGCAACGCAAAACTCATGCGGTCCTCAATTTGGGCGCAAACCAGCCGAAGCTCACCACCACGGCATAACACAGCGCCAGGATCAGCATGCTCCAGTGCAGCGCGCCGGTGACCGACGCAACGGCGGCCATCAGCGGCGGGATCACCGCCGCGCCCGAAATCGCCATCACGATGAAGCTGGATGCGAACTCGGTGTCATGCCCCAGATTCTCAAGTCCCAGCGCGAAGATGGTGGGGAACATGATCGACATGAAGAAGCTGGTCGCCACCAGCGCCCAGATGCTGGGAAAACCGCCCAGGGTCGCGGCCAGCACGCACAGCAGCATGTTGCAGCCGGCATAAAGCACCAGCTGGCGCGGTGGATTTATGGTCCGTTGCAGCCAGGCGCCAAAAAAGCGCCCGATGCAGAATGCGATCATGGTCGCTTCCAGGTAAATCTGCGCCCCGGTGCGCTCAGGCACATGCGCGGCCTCCTGGGCAAAATCCACCAGCAGGCTCCAAGTGCCGACCTGGGCGCCAACATAGAAGAACTGGGCGATCACGGCATACAGCACACGCGGCTTCTTCAGCACCGCGAAGACCGAGCCGCCGCCTTGCGGCGTCACGTCGGGGCGCAGCGGCGGATACCGGGTCAGCGCGATGGCCGAGGCGATCACCACCATCAGGATGCCCAGCACCAGATAGGGCGGGCCAACAGCAGCAGCCTCGGTCGCGCGCCACTGGTCCACGGCGGCGGGACCCATCGCCGCCTGCTGCGCCGGGGTATATTCCACGCCGGAAAAGATCACATAGCCGCCCACCAGCGGGCCCAGCACGGTGGCGACGCCGTTGAAGGCCTGGGCGAAATTCAGGCGCGGCGATGCGGTCTTGGGATCGCCCAGGATGGCGATATAGGGATTGGCGCTGGTTTCCAGGAAGCCCGCGCCGATGGCGATGATGTAGAGCCCGGCCAGGAACACGCCATAGATGCGCAGATGCGCCGCCGGCACGAACAGGAAGGCGCCAATGGCATACAGCGCCAAGCCGATGATGATGGTCTTCTTGTAGCCCAGGCGGCGGATGACCATGGCGGCGGGCAAGGGCGCGCAGAAATAGCCGATATAGAAAGCCAGCTGGGTCAGGCTGGCCTGGGTGCGCGTCAGGTCCAGCGCCTTCTGGAAATGATGCAGCAGCAGATCGTTGAACTGCGACGCCAGGCCCCAGGCGAAGAACAGGGTGGACGTCAGCGCAAAGGCAATGACATAGCGGCGTTCGACGATCGGCAGTTTCGGCATGGTCCCCACCCGCTTCTTGTCATCCGCACAGTCTAAGCGGATTTGCGCGCGTGGCGCTACATCGTGGCGCCGATCTGCCAGGGCACGAACTCGGCATCGCCATAGCCCAGCTTTTCGGACTTGCTGCGTTCGCCCGATGCGATCTCCAGGATGTGCTCGAAGATCTCGGCACCCTTGTCCTGGATGGAGACGCCATCCAGCACATCGCCGCAATTGATGTCCTTGTCGTCGGGCATGCGTTCGAAGATGGGTGTGTTGGTCGCCAGCTTGATCGAGGGCGTGGGCTTGCAGCCGTAGGCCGAGCCGCGCCCGGTGGTGAAGCACAGGATGTTTGCCCCGCCCGCCACTTGGCCGGTGGCCGAGACAGGGTCGTAACCAGGCGTGTCCATGAAGACGAAGCCCTTTTCGGTGACCGGCTGCGCATATTCATACACCGCGTTCAGCGCTGTCGTACCGCCCTTGGCGGCCGCGCCCAGCGACTTTTCCAGGATGGTGGTAAGGCCGCCCGCCTTGTTCCCCGGCGAGGGATTGTTGTTCATGCTGCCGGCATTGCGGGTGGTGTAATCCTCCCACCAGCGGATGCGTTCGATCAGCTTCTCGCCCACGGCGCGATTTTTCGCGCGCCGCGTCAGCAGATGCTCCGCGCCATAGATTTCCGGCGTCTCGGACAGGATGGCGGTACCGCCATGGGCCACCAGCAGGTCGACCGCCGCACCCAGCGCGGGATTGGCGGTGATGCCGGAATAGCCGTCGCTGCCGCCGCATTGCAAAGCCAGCATCAGTTCACTGGCCGGCGCGGTGGTGCGCTCGACCCTGGCCATCATCGGCAGCATGTCCATGACGGCGGCTAGGCCCGCATCCACCGCTTTCTGGGTGCCGCCGGTATCCTGGATGGTGAGCGAACGAAAGGTTTCGCCCTCGGCGATATTGTAGGCCTGCTTCCAGCGCCCGATCTGGAAGGTCTCGCAGCCCAGCCCCACCATCAGCACCGCGCCCATGTTGGGATTGGCGGCATAGCCCCACATGGTGCGCTTCAGCACTTCATAGCCTTCGCCCTTGGCATCCATGCCGCAGCCATGGCCATGCACCAGCGGGATCACGCCATCGATCTCGGGAAAGTCATCCAGCAAGCCGCGCTTCTCGACCTCGCGCGCGATCAGGCGGGCCACGGTGGCGCTGCAGTTCACGCTGGTGAGAATGCCCAGATAATTGCGCGTGCCGACCTTACCGTTGGGGCGGCGATAGCCCTGGAAGGTGGCGGGCGCGGCAATCGCCGGCGGCGGGTTGGCGCCGGTGGCGTATTCGTAATCCCGGTCCACGGCATGGAAGGCGATATTGTGCTCATGCACCCAGTCGCCGGGTGCGATGTCCTGGGTGGCGAAGCCGATGATCTGGCCGAACTTCAGGGCGGGCGCATCCTTGGCGATCGGCCGTACCGCTGCCTTGTGGCCGGGGGGGATGCGGCGGAGAATTTTCACATCGTCCACGATATCGCCCGGCGACAGGCCCGCCACCGCGACCACGACATTGTCGGTAGGATGCAGACGCAGGAAAGAGGCCATGATTGCTCCAGGACGGGAAGGACGCTCTTATAGAGCAAAGAATTTCCGGGGAGTACTCAAATGAGCCGCCGCCTGTGCTTTGCGCTGGACCTGGTGAATGACGCTGCAAAGATTGCCGAATATGAGCGGTTCCACCGCCCCGGCGGGGTGTGGCCGCAGATCGTGGACGATATTCGCGCCCAGGGGATCGAAGGCATGGAAATCTGGCGCACCGGCGACCGCATGATAATGATCGCCACCGTGGCCGACGATTATCCCCGCGCCCGCGACATTCCCGCCACCCATGACGAATGGGAAAGCTTGATGTGGGGCTTCCAGAAGGCCCTGCCGCATGCCGCGCCGGGCCAGAAATGGGTGCCGATGGCACAGATCTTCGACTTGGTGGAACAGGAAGGCGTCAAAGCATCCTGAATTCCGGATCCAGCCGTTCCTTCACCGCCGCCTCGTTCAGTTCGATGCCGATGCCAGGCGCGTCGGGCACAGGCAGGAAGCCTTCGGCATCCAGCTTCACCGGATCGCACAGCTCGGTGAAGGCCTTCTCCTGATACTGGGTGAATTCCTGGATCAGGAAATTCGGCATCACCGAACAGAGGTGGGTGATGCCCAAGGTGCCCAGCGGGGTGCAGACGCCGTGCGGTGCCACCGGCACGTTGTAGGTTTCCGCCATCGCCGCGATCTTCAGGCCTTCCATCAAGCCGCCGGACTTGGTGAAATCGGGCTGGATAATGCTGAGCGCCTGTTTCTCCAGGAAAGGGCGGAAGCCGTAACGCGTATAGATATTTTCGCCGGCCGCGATCGGCACCCGCGTATTGTTGCGGATGCGCAGCATGGATTCGACATTGTCGCTGGGCACCGGCTCCTCCACCCAGAAGGGACGATAGGGTTCAATCTGGTTGCAAATCTGGATGCCGGTTTCCAGGTCATAATGGGCGTGACATTCCAGGGCGACTTCATAGTCCTTGCCCAGTTCCTTGCGAAAGCCGGCGAAGAAATTCACCACATCGTCGACCTGGCTGTTGGTCATGTGCAGGCTGTAGGGGCGGGTCGGCTCATAGCCTTTTTTGATGGACCAGCTGTCGTCGGAATAATCTAGCCCCACCTTGATGGCGCGGGTTTTGGTATCATTGAATACCTTCTTGGCGATCTGCGGATTGGCGGCGTGCAGATAGACCGGCACCCGGTCCCGCATCTTGCCGCCCAGCAGATTGTGGATCGGCAGGCCAAAGGCCTTGCCCGCCAGATCCCATAGCGCCATCTCCACGCCGCTGACCGCCGTGAGATAGGGCCCACCCTGGCCATGAACGAACATCACCGACGGCGCACCGCCCAGGTTGATCTTGTGATAGCCCCAGAAGTCCGCAAGAATTCCCTGGATATCCAAGGGATCGCGACCCTTCAGCATCGTGTTGAAATTGTTGTTGATGATATATTCGGTGCCGACCGAATCCACGCACTCGCCGGTGCCGTACAGGCCATCCTCGGTATAGACGCGCACGAACCGGCTGTTGAAGCCGTTCCTCAGGCGGATGGCGCGCACGTCGCGGATTTTCAGTTTCGGTGCGCGGCTGGTGCCTGCCGCCTTGGCATCCGACAGCAGCGCGGCGTAGAAGCCGGCGGCCCCGCCAAGAAAGGAACGGCGATCCATGGAATTCTCCTGCGATGGACGCGCGAGCCTATCGTTTTTCGTTGTGATTGAAAGTGAGCGATTGTCAGTTATCCGTTCGCCGCGCGGCATGCTAGAAGGCGCCACGACCGGGAGAAAAACATGACACGAATTTCGTTTGCACTTGCAGCATTGCTGATGACAACCGCCGCAGTGTCGGCGCATCAGAGCTTCTACTCCGCCGCCGAAGTGATCCACAACACGCCGGAATGGACGGGCGAGCGCTTCGCCGACGGCCGCCCCAAGGTGCCCGACGCGATTCTGGAGCGCATGAAGAAGGTGACGCTGGAAGAAGCCTGGGCCACGCTGCGCAGTGCCGGCTACGAGCACCAGTATGAAGACGGCTGGGCCGATCTGTATCCCGGCAGGATCATGGTGGGCCGTGCCCTCACCTCGGCCTGGATTCCGGGCCGGCTGGACCTGCAGAAGGTGATCGAGGCCGACGGCAAGGTGGATGGCCGCAAGGGCGGGCCCAATGCCTGGCCGGTGGACATGCTGCAGCCGCGCGACGTCTATGTCAGCGATCATTTCGGCCTGAAGAAGGACGGCCCCTCGATCGGCGACAATGTCGGCAACGCCATCTATGCCAAGTCGGGCAATGGCATCGTCTATGACGGCGCGGTGCGCGACATCAACGGCTTGCGCGAACTGCCCAACTTCATCGCCTTTGTGCGCGCCTATGATCCGTCACACCATTTCGGCCGCATAGGCGACGAAGGCCGTCCGCTGAATTCTACCATGACCTCGATCAACGCGCCGACCCGCATCGGGGCCGCTGCGGTGATGCCGGGCGATGTGGTGCTGGGCCGCGATGGCGGGGTGATGTTCATCCCGCCGCAACTGGCGGAACGGGTGGTGCAGCAGTCCGAACGCACCCATCTGCGCGACATGTTCGGCCACCAGCGGCTGAACGAGGGCAAGTACACCGCCGGGCAGATCGACCGCGAATGGACGGCGGAAATCGAAGGCGATTACACCGGCTGGCTGAAGCAGAATATCGACAAGCTGCCGGTCGCCCATCCGCAGGTGCAGGAGATTATCGACCTGCAGGAAAAACGCGCCAAGAAGTAATTAGGTCTTCACCGCTTCCGCCACGATATCCGACACCAGATGGGTCGGATGCGGACGCACCGCGGGTTCATACAAAGTCGTCAGCACCACACAGATGGTGCCGGTATCCGGATCGGCCCAGCTGAGCGTGCCAGTGGAGCCGTTATGGCCGAAGGTGCGCGGGCCGGTGAGGACGGTGCCCACGGCCGGCGGCAGGTCGAAGCCCAAGCCGCTGGCTTTCACGCCCGGCGGTGACTGGTTGGTGGCCATCAGCTCTGCCGTCGCCGGCTTCAGAACGCGGCCACGCTTGCCCAGAAACTCATCATAGAAGCGCGCAATGTCGGACGCCGGGCCCAGCGCCCCGCCCCAGGGTGCGCCCAGCCCCCGCCAGTAATCGCTGTTCCAGTTCCAGGTCTGCCAGCTCAACTTGCCGGCTTCGGTCATGGCGGGGGCGGGCTGGCTGGGCACGGTGGCGGACCTGGCGCGCCCGCGCAGGCCGAAACTGGTCCTGTGCATGCGCAGCGGCTTGAAGATGCGTTCCTCGACGAGATCGGCGATCGGCTTGTCGGTGATTTTTTCCGCAATCTCCGACGCCAGCAGGATGCCCATGCTGGAATAGGAATAGCTGGTGTTCGGCTTGAACTTCAGCGGCGCCTTCAGGGCGCCGTCACGGTAAACCGACAGCGGCGCCTGGTGCTCGCGCAGCATCTCGTCATCGGCCAGCATGTCCGGCAGTCCGCCGGTATGAGTCAGCAGGTTGCGCAGGGTGATGGTTTCGCGCCCCTCCCCGGTGAAGGCCGGGAAGAACTTTACCGCAACGTCATCCAGCGACAGTTCGCCGGCATCCACCAGGGTCATCACCGCCGCTGCCGTCATGGGCTTGGAGATCGAAGCCAGCAGGAAAATCGGCTCGGTACCCTTGGCAGTGCCGAAATTGCGGGCGAAGCTTTTCTGTCCCTGGGTGACCAGGATGGACGCCCCCTGCACCCGGCCGTCGGCGATCCAGCCCTCCATCAGCTCGGCGGCCTGTTTCAATTTGGCCGTGTCCCAGCCGCCCCTGGCCAGGCCCGGCGTCGTGATCATGGCGGCCCCCGCTGTCATCAGCATGTCCCTGCGGTTCATCCCGGTTTCTCCGTTGTTGGCCTATCTAGCCATCCAAAACGCGCATTGGTCCATAGCCAGTTTGGGTTGGACCGGGCTGGGACTGCGGCCTACAAGCGGCGCAAGAAACAGGGAGAAGAAGATGACCAGCAACATGTCGCCCAACGAAATGGCCTCCACCCTGGCGAAGGGCCTGCTGTCCTTCCCCGTCACCCATTTCGATGCCAGCCACCAGTTCCTGGAAGGTCCCTATCGCGAGCATTGCGCCTGGCTGCTCTCCTTCAAGCGCCTGACCGGTCTGTTTGCCGCCGGCGGCACGGGCGAGTTCTTCGCCCTGACCCCGAATGAAGTCACCACCGTGGTCAAGGCCGCCGTCGCTGAAACCAAGGGCCAGACCCCGGTGATCGCCGGCGCCGGCTATGGCACCGCCATCGCAGTGGAGATGGCGAAGGCCGCCGAAGCTGCCGGCGCCGACGGCATTCTGCTGCTGCCCAACTATCTGATGACGCCCAACCAGGAAGGCCTGATGGCGCATGTCGAGGCGGTGTGTAAGTCCACCAAGCTGGGCATCATCGTCTACAATCGCGACAATGCCGTTCTGCAGGCCGACAGCGTCGCCAGGCTGTGCGACCGCAATGCCAATCTGGTTGGCTTCAAGGACGGCGTCGGCGACATCGAACTGATGATGAAGGTCTATGCCAGGATGGGCGAACGCCTGACCTATGTCGGCGGACTTCCCACGGCGGAGACCTTCGCCCTTCCCTACCTGGAAATGGGCGTCACCACCTATTCCTCGGCGATTTACAACTTCCTGCCGGAATGGGCGCTGAGCTTCTATGACGCGGTGCGCGCCAAGGACCAGACGAAGGTGATGAAGGGGCTGAAGGAATTCGTGCTGCCCTATATCGCCATCCGCGATGAGAACCGGGGCTATGCCGTCTCCATCGTCAAGGCCGGCATGACCGCCATCGGCCGCACCGCCGGCCCGGTGCGCTCCCCGCTGACCGACCTGACCGCCGACCAGCTGGGCCGTCTCAAGGCCCTGATTGAAAAGACAAAGCCGGTCTGACCCGGTATAGGATGCGCCCATGACGGGCGCATCCTTCTGGTCCCAGTTCGAACTTCGCCAGCTTCGCTGCTTTGTCGCGGCGGCCGAGGAACTGCATTTCGGCCGCGCCGCCGCGCGCATGAACATGACCCAGCCGCCCTTGTCGCGGCAGATCCAGCTGCTGGAGCATGTGCTGGGGGTCAAGCTGCTGGACCGCACCAGCCGCGCCGTGAAGCTGACCCCGGCGGGGCGGGTGTTCCTGCTGGAAGCGCGGCGCATCCTGCGGCTGACGGAAAGCGCGGCGCTGGCGACGCGGCGCATCGCGTCGGGCGAGGCGGGCACCATCACCCTGGGCTTCACCGCCGCCAGCGGCTACAGCTTCCTGCCGCGCCTGTTGCTGCAACGCGCCAGCCACGCCCCCAACATCGACGTGGCGCTGAAGGAGATGGTGTCCAGCGAGCAGGTGGAGAGCCTGCTCACCGGGCGCATCGATGTCGGGCTGTTGCGGCCGCCCATCACGCGCGGCGAGTTCACCACCATCAAGGTCGCCAGCGAGCGGCTGGTGGCGGCATTGCCCTTCGGCGATGCGCGGCTGGGCCAAGCCTCACTGCGGCTTAAGGACTTCGACCACCAACCCCTGATCATGTATGCGCCGGAGGGCGCGCGCTATTTCCACGACATGCTGACCGCTTTGTTCGAGGCGGAGGGCATCACACCTGTCACCATCCAGTCGCTCAGCCAGATTCATTCCATGCTGGCGCTGGTGCGCGCCGGCATCGGGGCGGCGCTGGTGCCGGAAGCCGCCCAGTCGCTGCATTTCGACGATGTGCATTTCCGCGCCGTGGAGACCGACCCTCCCCAGCCGGTGGAGCTGTTCGCAGCCTGGCGAACGGACAATGACAATCCCGCGCTGGCGGGATTCCTGGACCTGCTGCGGCAGGACGAATCCGACGCTGTTGCAGCATTGGATTGATACGTTTGGCGCATTGATCGCTTGAACCTTTGGCTTGGACCCGCCAAGCTAAAGCCGCCTATTTTGGCCAATAACGCCGGGCAAACCGGACGATCAGGGAAGCGACCATGGCCGACACGGAACGCAACAGTCACATCCGCTTCTGGATCATCGCGGTCCTGTTCATCGTCTCCTCGATCAACTATGCCAGCCGCGCCACCCTGTCCTTCGCCGCCGTCCCGCTGGCCAAGGAAATCCATATCAGCACCGTGCAGCTGGGCTACATCTTCTCGGCCTTCGGCTGGTCCTATGTCATCGGCCAGATTCCCGGCGGCGCGCTGCTGGACAAATACGGCTCGCGGCCGATCTATCTGTGGTCCATCACCCTGTGGGCGGTGTTCACCGGGATGCAGGCCTTCGTGTCGTCGCTCTCCGTCGTGCCGGTGTTCATCAGCCTGTTCGCACTGCGTTTCGCGCTGGGCTTCGCCGAATGCCCCAGCTTCCCGGCCAATGCCCGCATCGTCGCCAACTGGTTTCCCAATTCCGAGCGCGGCACCGCCAGCGCCATCTTCAATGCTTCGCAATATTTCTCGCTGGTGGCCTTTGCCCCCCTGATGGGTTTCCTGGCGCAGAATTACGGCTGGCGCAGCGTCTTCCTGGCGATGGGCGGCATCGGCCTGGTGGGCGCGGCGATCTTCTGGGCGGTGGTGCAATCCCCCTCGCGCCACAAGGGGATCAGCAAGCGCGAATATGATTATATCGAGGCGAACGGCGCGCTTGTGAACCTGGACCGGCCCGCCGCCGCGGCGCAGACCATCCGCTGGGGCATCATCGGCCAGCTGCTGGCCAACCGCATGCTGCTGGGCATCTATCTGGCGCAGTACAGCATCACCGCCCTCACCTATTTCTATGCCACCTGGTTTCCCATCTACCTGATCAAGGCGCGCGGCATGAGCCTGACGGGCGCCGGCTTCGCCTCGGCCGGACCGGCGATCGCCGGCTTTGTCGGCGGCGTGCTGGGCGGCATCGTGTCCGACCTGCTACTGCGCAAGGGGATGTCGCTGTCCAATGCGCGCAAGATCCCGATTCTGGTAGGCTTGGTGATCTCCTGCGCCATCCTGCTCTGCAACTATACCGACAGCCAGGCGCTGATCATGACCTTCATGGCCATCGCCTTCTTCGGCAAGGGCGTGGCGGCCTTGGGCTGGGCGGTGATGAGCGATGCGGCGCCGCGCGAGGCCACCGGCCTGTCCGGCTCGATCTTCAACCTGTTCGGCAATGCCGCCGGCATCTTCACGCCTATCGGCATCGGCTATATCCTGGCCGAGACCGGCAACAACTGGGACATGGCGCTGCTGTTCGTGTTCGCCCATTCCATCGTCGCCATGATCAGCTATCTCTTCATCACCGGCGAGATCAAGCGCGTGGTTTTGAAAGCCTGAAGGACGCTCCTCCATGACCAATATCCCAACCGGCGCGCCCCGCGTCACGGACATGAAAGTCATTCCGGTCGCGGGACAGGACAGCATGCTGC
>JAQGLO010000207.1 GCA_028292825.1 Alphaproteobacteria bacterium
CACCGGCGTATCGTCGCCCGGGAACTGATAGCTCGACAGCAGCTCGCGCACTTCCAGTTCCACCAACTCCAGCAGCTCGGCGTCGTCCACCATGTCGACCTTGTTCAAGGCCACCACCACGTACGGCACGCCTACCTGGCGGGCCAGAAGGATGTGCTCGCGGGTCTGCGGCATCTGGACTTCAGTCGCCTACACCACCAGGATGCAGCCTTCCATCTGGGCGGCGCCGGTGATCATGTTCTTCACATAGTCGGCATGGCCGGGGCAGTCGACATGCGCGTAATGGCGGGCCTTGGTCTCTTACTCGACATGCGCGGTAGAAATCGTGATGCCGCGCGCCTTCTCTTCCGGCGCCTTGTCGATCTGGTCATACGCCGTGAACGTCGCGCCGCCTGTCTCCGCCAAAACCTTCGTGATCGCTGCCGTCAGCGAGGTCTTGCCATGGTCAACGTGACCAATCGTGCCGATGTTGCAATGCGGCTTGTTACGTTCGAATTTTGCTTTGCCCATAACTCGTGTCCTTGTGCGATCTACTGCGTGCGTTCAACTTCGTCCGTGTCCGCTTTCGCGGGTCTTCAAATTCTCCGCCGCTTCGCGGTCGGCTTGCTCAGCCTTTCGAGGCTGGAGCGGGTGAAGGGAATCGAACCCTCGTCATCAGCTTGGAAGGCTGTTGCTCTACCATTGAGCTACACCCGCCACTTCGACTTCCGTCGTCCTTCTTCGCGTCACCATCGGTCCATCTCCAAAGGATGGTGGAGGGGGCTGGATTCGAACCAGCGTAGACGTAGTCAACGGATTTACAGTCCGTCCCCTTTAGCCACTCGGGCACCCCTCCGATAATTTTGTCCAACTGCATCAACGGGTTGGGAAACCTGTCACCGGCCGGCGCTGCTGTTCTCTCCCGTTTGGCAATCGGGCGAGTTTTAAGAATGCCTCCAGAAAGGTGTGGCTGCGGATCGCGGGTTATTGTCAAAAGGTGGTGGGGTGTCAAGTGACGTTTACCCGGCAATTTCCAGGATTTCAGGGACCGCGCTTTACCCCTGTCCCCACTCCTTTATAAGCGCGCCATGCGCCACAAAGACACCTCCAAGGGCCCCAAGCGGGATTTCGGCAAAAGCCGTCGCCCCGCCCCCACAAAAAGCCGCGGAAAACCTGAAAAAAAGCCCGCCGTCCTGGCTCCGCGCCTGGACGGATCGCCGGGCCGGCCCAGCGGCGACCGCCCACCGGCCGCCGGCAGCGGCCAATGGCTGTATGGCCTGCATGCTGTGGAAGCGGCCCTGGCCAACCCACGCCGCCGGCTGGGCCGGGCCTGCCTTACCCCCCGGGCTGTGGAACTTATCGGCGAAAAGCTGCTGAATCGGGTCCGGGTGGACTTGCTGGAACCCGGCGCCATCGACAAGCTGCTTCCCGCCGGCGCGGTCCACCAGGGGGCGGCGCTGGAAGCCTGGCCCCTGAAAACCCGCGACCTGGACGGCATCCTGGCCGAAAGCAGCGGCGTCGCCCGCCGCGTCGTGCTGGTGCTGGACCAGCTGACCGATCCCCACAATGTCGGCGCCATTCTGCGCACCGCCGCCGCCTTTGGTGTCATCGCCGTGGTGGTGCAGGACCGCAATGCCCCGCCCCAGTCGGGGACGCTGGCCAAGGCGGCATCGGGGGCGCTGGACCTGATCCCCTATGTCGAGGTGGTGAATATCGCCCGCACCCTGGACCATCTGGCCGAAAATGGCTTCTGGCGCATCGCGCTGACGGGCGACGGCGAACAGTCCATCGCCGACGCCGTGCCGGTGGGCGATGTGGCGCTGGTGCTGGGTTCGGAAGGCGCCGGCATCCGCCGCCTGGTGCGCGAGCATTGCGAGGCCGCCGCCTTCATCCCGATCGCCAAGACCGTGGAGAGCCTCAACGTCTCCAACGCCGCGGCGGTGGCGCTGTACGAACTGAGCCGGGCCCGCAGCGAATAGGGAACTTCCACCGGAACCGAAAGTTATCTGCCCAACGTCATTGGGAGGATTTCATGCGTTCTGGTCTGTTGTGGCTTATCGGTATCCCGCTGCCCATCATTCTGATTCTTTGGCTGGTGACGGGGCACGCCTAATAAAGCGACGCCACGACATTGTTGCCGCTGAAGTCTTCGATTTCGATCAGCACCTTGTAGCCGTCGGCCATTCTCAGCGCGCCGTCACGGCCATGCAGGAAGCCGCCCTTGTTGGTCATGGTCTGCGTCGAGTTGTTGTAGGCGAAGCGCGGCACCTGCCCGCGATAGCCGGCCCGGATCAGTTGCTGCAAAGTGGCGGCATTCTCCGGCGACAGGTGCACGCAGCCGGCGCTGGCGCGGCTTCCCAGTTTCGCAATGTCGTCGCCGGTGGCGGCATGGATGGCAAGACCCGTCTGCAGGCCTTCGCGCTCCCAGTTGAAGAACATCGCATTGGGCATGGGCTGGTCCCAGGTATAGGACCGGTAGCGCCGATACATGCGCTGCGGATCAAGCTGGTAATAGCCGGCCGGCGTGGCGGTGAAGCTGCGGCGGCCGCGCGGATTGATCTCCTCGCGCTCGCGTCCGGTTGAAGCGGCCCAGTCATACAGCAAGGCCAGGTCATTGTTCGCCGTCTTGCGGAAGACGAACATGCGCTGCGCCAGCGGGCCGCGATCCGCCTTGCTGACATACACGAACAATTCGAAATTCTGCAGCATCTCCGGCGACAGGTTGGCCTTGAGGCGCTGGGCGGCGGCCATGGTGCGATTGCTTGTCGTCGGCGCAACGGAAGGCAGCGGCGGTTCGGGAATGCGGAAGGTCCGTGACGCATCCGCCTTGGCGATGTCGAATTGCGGCATGGCCGTGCGCGGCATCTTCGGCGCAGCGAAGCGCGGCTCGGGCTGGATCATCTTGGGCTCGGGCGGAACCGGCGCGGCTTCGGGCGACAGGTCGGGCAGGATGGCGATTGTGGCGCCGGCGGAATATTCCGGCTGGCTCACACGGTCATCGACGGACGCCACGGAACGTGGCGCCACCGGCGCCGCAGCCTTGCGCGGCAGCAGGCGTTCCTCGCCCGGCGCGAGGGGCATGATGGTGAGGGCGACGCGGGCAGCCGGATGATCCAGGCTGTCGAGCAGCAAGGCGTCCTGCTGGTGCAGCTGGTCGATGGTGGGAGCCACGATCCTGTCCCGCGCCAGCCGCGCGATCGCCTGCAGGCCATGCTCCATATCCGGATGCGCGCGCAGGACCCCGGCCACGACGAAGGCCGATGCACAGGCGAGATACGAAAGGGCAAGAAGACGAAGGGCGGACATGACACTTGAGCTGGGCG
>JAQGLO010000213.1 GCA_028292825.1 Alphaproteobacteria bacterium
CACCGACCAGGAAAGCCCGCTGAAGCAGCGCTTCGGCGGCTGGTACGTCAATGGCGAACTCGGCAAGGTTTCGATGGCCAATACCGCCGTGACCAATCCGCCGGCGCTGGACGCCCCCAGCGGAACCGCGCCGACGCTGGATCCGCTGAACCAGCCCTATGACGGGGCTGCCTATCTCACGCCGCAAAGCGATCAGGTGGCGCTGCTGGTGCTGACGCACCAGGCGCAGCTGCACAACCTGATCACCCTGACCAACTACCAGACGCGCTTGGCGCTGTATGGTCTGGCAAAAAATGCCAATCCCGGCACCACCCAGGTTGCATTCAGCGGCGACACTTCCTCGCTGGAGGCACTGCCCGATGTCACTCGGCGCCAGATTCAAAAGGCCGCCGACCAGCTGGTGCGCTTCCTGCTGTTCGCGAATGAAACGCCGCTGGGCGGCCTGGATGCAAAAAAGGTCATCGCTTCCTCGGCCTTTGCGCGCGAATTCGCGTCGCGTGGTGTGCGCGATTCCCAGGGCCGGTCGCTGCGCGATTTCGACCTGCATGACCGGATCTTCAAATATCCGCTGAGCTACCTGATCTACAATGTCGCCTTCGACACACTGCCCGAGCCGGCCAGGGGCTATGTCTATCATCGCCTGTTGCAGGTCCTGGACGGTCAGGATCAGAGCCCCGACTTTGCCGGACTGTCGGTCCAGGACCGCAAGGCGATCCTTTCCATCCTGCTGGAAACCAAACCCGGCCTGCCGGCCGAATGGCAGGACTATGCCCGCGCCAGGAATCTCAAGCTGGCGGCGTTGTCCGCGAGCCAGGTCGCCAACAACCAGTCGCCATCAACCCGTCAATCACCGAAGGACTAAAACCATGAAGACATTTTTGAAGCTTGCCACGCTTTCCACCCTGCTGCTCGGCAGCAGCGCCGCCTTCGCCGCCGATGCCGGCGTCGCCGGCCGCTGGGATGCGGTTCTGACCAAGGGTGGCACCGAAATTCCCTTCCGCCTGGACATCAAGGGATCGGGCGCCGACCTGCAGGGCGTCCTGTTCGATGGTTCCAAGCCCTATGACGGCACTACCAGTGCCAGCTTCAAGGATGGCAAGCTGACCCTGAACATCGAGCATTACCTGACCACCATCAATGCGAACCTGAAGGATGGCCAGCTCGAAGGTTCGGTCAGTGCCCAGAACCGCGAAACCAGCGCGCAGTACGGCTTCAAGGCGGTGCGCCATGTCGAGACTGCTGCCGCGGCCACCAACGCGCCTTCCATCGCCGGCACCTGGATCGTGCCGCTGGATGCGCCTTCGTCCAAGGGCGAGAAGGCGTTCCGTTTCATCGCGCAGCAGAATGGCGCGGAGGTCGACGCCACGCTCCTGCGCATTGACGGCGATACCGGCTCCTACAGCGGCACCTTCAAGGACGGCAAATGGGTGCTGGGACATTTCGATGGCGGCCGCCCGGGCGTCATCACCGTGACCCCGGCCGCCGACGGCACCATCAAGATCGAGCAGCAGGTTGCCCGCCCGAATGTCACCCAGGCGTCCTACACTACGGAAGCGAAGGCCGCCGCGCCCGCCGCCAATGCCTATGGCACCGACGCCACGCCCGATGGCCGCTATGCCAAGGTGCTGACCGCCTGGCGCCAGGATGTTGCGGTGGCCAAGGGCCTTCCGGCGCCGGAAGACTTCCTGACCCACACCACGGCGCGCGATCCCAACGAGAAGTTCACCTTCAATCTGCCGGACCTGAACGGGCAGCAGGTCACCAGCGACGATCCGCGCTTCAAGAACAAGGTGGTCCTGGCCATCGTCACCGGCACCTGGTGCCCCAACTGCCATGACGAAGCGCAGTATCTGGTGAAGCTGGACAAGAAGTATCGCGACAAGGGTCTGTCCATCGTCGCGCTGACCTTTGAAGAACCCGAGCAGCAGGGCAACTTCACCCGCGCCCGCGCCTTCATCAAGAAGTATGGCGTCAAGTACACCTATCTCAATGCTGGCGCCCCGGCGGAGATGTGGGAAAAGGTGCCGCAACTGAACCATCTCGACACCTGGCCAGCCACCGTCTTCATCGGCCGTGACGGCAAGATCGACGCGGTGCATTCCGGCTTTGCCTCGCCCGCCAGTGGCGAATTCCATGCCCAGCTTGAGCAGGAATTCACCACCCGCATCGAAAAGCTGTTGGCGCAGAAGGTGACGGCCAGCGCGGCCCAGCCGACCAAGCTGGCAGCCAACAAGTAGCATCAAGGGCGGCCGGGAGGGGTTCCGGCCGCCCTTCTTCTTTTGCGGGGTGATTTTGGAGATTTCATGAGCACGCATTCGCACGCCTTGCGCCTGATCCAGACCGAACCGACGGCGCCACATTCCACCGCCCAGCGCATCATCGAAATACTGGGCAACAGCGTGCCGCCCGCAGACGCGGAAATCCGCGCCGTGCGCCACCGCTACAACCTCAACCGCCGTCCGTTTCTGGCCGAGCTGGAGCAGGTCGAGAGCGTCTTCCACATCCTGCCGGCCGAACGCGGCGTGCCGCGCCTGACCGTGATCCGCCCGCGCAACTTCCGCCAGGGCGAACGGTTGCCGGCCATCGTCTATCTGCATGGCGGCGGCTGGAGCCTGGGATCGCTGGCGACCTATGAACCCTTCTGCCGCGCACTGGCCAACACCACCGGCCAGATCGTGATCTGGGTGGAATACCGCCTGGCGCCGGAAGCGCCTTATCCGGCGGCGCTGGACGATACGCTGGCGGCGTGGCGCTGGGTACAGCGCAATAGCCGCGAACTGGGCGCCGATCCGGCGCGCATTTCCATCGGCGGCGACAGTTCCGGCGGCAACCTGGCCGCGGTGGCGACGCTGGTCTTGCGCGGCGAGAACGGTATCCAGCCCTGGCGGCAGCTGCTGCTCTATCCCTGCCTGGACATGTCGGCATCGCTGGCATCGCATCGCAAGCTAGCGGATGGCTATCTGCTGACCGCGCCGCTCTATGCCTGGTATCGCAACAATTATGCGCCGCCCGGCGTGGCGCGCGACGACTGGCGGCTGTCGCCGCTGTTCGCCGACGATCTGGCGCATTTGCCGCCCGCGGTCGTGCTGTATGCGGGCTTCGACCCGCTGCGCGACGAGGCGGCCGCCTATGTGATGAAGCTGACCCTGGCGGGCGTGCCGGTGGAACCGCTGTATTTCTCGGACATGATCCACGGCTTCCTCACCATGGGCGGGGCCATTCCCGCCGCCCAGGCCGCGTTGGGCCGTATTGCCGATGCGCTGGCCGCCCTGGAACACTGACGGCTATGCAGTCAGGGCACGCAGTCCAGCACAGCGCCGGTGAGGCCTAGCAGGCCTTCGAATGGGGGCGATTGTCTTCAGGCTGGGTCAATTTTGAACAAGGGGCCAATTGGTCCAAAGGCCTATTGATGGCGTATCGCCCGCCGGCAGGGCCATTCGCTGCGTGCGCCCGTGCGCGGCGCCCCGTCGGCCAGTTTCGCAATGGGATCAAAGCCCAATAGACCCTGGCGCATCCGCCGATTCTAACTATCCGCGCAATATTCCATTAATCAGGACCGGGCACGTCCATTGCGGCGCTGATCGTCCGTGCGATGAATATCCGCATATTTTTCTTATTTTAATGAAATCGAAAAGAAGGGGGTTCGGTCCGTTCGGACCTGCGATGTTTGGGGGCGTTGCACGCAATATTCCGGATCCGCTGCTCAGATTCGCGCGGGCCATCGCGGAACTGATTTCACCGGCACGGACATTCCCCGAAACCGCGCAGGCGGATTCGGCGGATGCCGGCGGCATGGTGGGCGCCGGCGCGCGCTGGCGCGTCTCGAACCGGACCATCGCCATGGTGCTGGGACTGTCCTTCGCCATCGTCGCGCTAAGCCTGCTGGACTCATCCCAGCCCGTCATCCACATGCTGCATCAGCATCGCGTTTCCACGATTGTCGGCGTGACCGTAATCGAACTCGCGCTGATCGCGGCGATATTCTTTCGCGACGGCGACCGGCAGAAGGCAGAGCGGCTGCTGCAGGAGAATGAAGCGCGCATGGCGCTGGCGGCGGATGCGGCCAATGTTGGTCTGTGGCGGTGGAATGCGGCGACGGGGCGTTTCTGGATGACCGATCATTGCCGCAAACTGTTTGGGGTCGATGCCGGCTGCGACACGGCGGTAATTCTTGCCGCCGTGCATCCCGACGACCTCGAACGCGTGAGAGAAGCCGTCCATGACGCGCGCAGGAATGGCGGCGGCTTCGACGTCAGGTTCCGGCTTGCCTGCGGCAGTGATCCGGTGCGATGGCTGCGGAGCCGCGGACGGGCCGAAAACGGCGCGGATGGGACATTGCTTCATGTTGCAGGGAGCGTGGTGGACATTTCGGAATTCATGACCATGCAGGCCGAGATAGATCGCCAGCGCCAGTCCCTCATTCATCTGACGCGCGTCGGCACGGTCGGCGAACTGTCAGGCGCGCTGGCGCATGAGCTGAATCAGCCGCTGACCGCCATCCTCAGCAATGCACAGGCCATCCAGCGCATGATCGGGCAGGAGCCGATCAACCTGGAAGAACTGCGAAACGCGATTTCCGACATTGTCGACGACGACTCGCGGGCCGGCGACATCATCCGCCATCTGCGCACCCTGCTGAAGCGCGCGCCGATCCGGCGCGATCCGGTGGACATGCGGCTGCTGGCCGACCGGACGGTTCATTTCGTTCGCCATGAACTGGTCGCGCGGCGCATCGCACCGGTCGTAACGGCGTCGGACGAGCCGATGATGGTGATGGGCGATGGGGTCCAGCTGCAGCAGCTCCTGCTGAACCTCATCCTGAACGCGGCCGAGGCGATCAGTGAAGCGAAACAGAAGAACGGCATCCTGCTCATCAATGGCGAGGTCATCGGCGGGGGCGCGGACAGGCGATACCATCTGGTGGTTTCCGATACAGGAAAGGGCATCGGGCCCGAAGTCATGGAAAGGCTTTTCGAGCCGTTCTTTTCGACAAAGAACCACGGCCTCGGGCTGGGTCTTTCGATTTCCCGCGCCATCGTCGATGGCCATGGCGGCAAGATATACGCCGACCGCAATGAGTGGGGTGGGGCGTCATTCCATGTCTTCCTGCCGGCCGCGGCCCGGGGCCGCACATGAGGCAGTCATTGCAGGAGGGGGATCGAGGCATGCCGCGCGCGCAATGTCCCCAAAGTCCAATGGTTGCAGCCGGAACGCAGTGCTATCCCGGTTTTTTCTGGCCCGGAGGCGGCCACATCATGCCCTTACCGCCAAAACACATCGCCATCCTGGACGACGACAAATCCGTCCGCACCGCGCTGAGCCGGCTCCTGAACGCCTCCGGCATGAATGCGGTGTGTTTCGCCACCTGCACATCGTTCCTCAATTCGCTGGAACAGAATATGTGGGATTGCGTGGTGCTGGATCTGCAGATGCCGCAAATGACCGGCATGGAAGTGCTGGAATACATCACCCAGGCGCGCATCAGCGTGCCGATTGTGATCGTCACCGCCCATGACGAGCTGGGCTCCCCCGAAGCGTGCCTTGCGGCTGGCGTCTCGGCCTATCTGCGCAAGCCCATTCGTGCCGATTCCTTGATCGACGCGATCAGCACCGCAATTCAGTCTTCAGAGGCTGTGTCCTAGCAACTGGACCACCGGCGTCATTTCCAGCGCGCGGCTGCCGGAGATGTGGTGTACCCACGCGCCCTGCAGCCGTCCCGCATTGGCGGGCGTGACCTACGTCAGAAGCGAGTGGCGCCGGGAATTGTAGGTGCCGCCATAGACAGTCCATTCGAAGGGCGCGGAGGGTCCAGGCGCATTAATAGAGTGTGCATTGATCGAAGTCTGGGGCATGCCGGGCAGGACAAGCAGCGCGGTCGCTGGAAGTGCCTGTCTGAGCCGCCTTGTTCCGGGCCGCAGGCTGTCCCCCTTATATTTTGCGCCACCAGAGCAGAAAGGCGCCTGGGTGGAAAGGCAATAAACAAAAATACCTTGTATTACAGAGGCTTACGACGAGCGGGCGGGCGCCACCCCATGTGTCGTTCTTGCATTTGGCGCAAAGCGGCGAATTGCGATAGTACCTTCGCGAACAACCGAAAGTTTTCAGCGTCCCATGCGTCCAGAGGCCGACTTGGCAAAGACTGTTTCGGGCCCGTCGCGCCCCAATCCCAAGGCGCTGGCGCAGGCCATCGCCCAGTACCGCCAGCCCAGCCGGCTGCGCAGCATTTTCGAGCTTGTGATCACCCTGGGCGCCTTCGTCCTGCTGTGGGTTGCGATGTGGGCCTCGCTGCATGTCGGTTACTGGCTGACGCTTTTGCTGGCGGTGCCGGCAGCGGGTTTCCTGGTGCGGGTGTTCCTGATCCAGCATGACTGTGGCCATGGCGCCTTCTTCCGGCGGCATGCGATCAATGCCTGGGTCGGCCGTGTCCTGGGCGTAGTGACCCTGACGCCGTTCGATGTCTGGCAGCGCGCCCATGCGCTGCACCATGCCACCACCGGCAACCTCGATCGCCGCGGCGTCGGCGATATCGACATTCTCACCGTGCGCGAATATCGCGCGCGCTCCTGGCTGGGCCGCCTGGCCTACCGCACCTATCGCCATCCGGCCGTGATGTTCGGCGTCGGCCCGACCTTTCTGTTTGTGCTCAAGCAGCGCCTGCCATTCGGCATGATGCGCGAGGGCTGGCGGCCCTGGATCAGCGCGCTGGCGACCAACGCCGCCATCGCTGGCGTCGTGGCCGGCATGATGGCGCTGGTGGGGCCGGGCCATTTCCTGATGATCCACATGCCGGTGATGGTGCTGGCCGCCTCGATGGGCGTTTGGCTGTTCTACGTCCAGCACCAGTTCGAGGATACGCTGTGGGCCCGCAGCAGCGGCTGGACCCTGCAGGAAGCCGCGCTGTATGGCAGTTCGCACTATGACCTGCCGCGCGTGCTGCGCTGGTTCACCGCCAATATCGGCATGCACCACATCCATCATCTGTGCAGCCGCATTCCCTATTACCGCCTGCCGCAGGTGTTGCGGGACCGCCCCGAACTGAACGATGTGGGACGCATCACCCTGGGGCAAAGTTTCGGCACGGTCCGGCTGACCTTGTGGGACGAGACCCGGCAGCGCCTGATCTCGTTTCGCGAGGCGCGCACGGCCTGACCGGTTGAATTTCGCTTAAAATTGTCAGCGAGTTCCCGATTGCGGCATTTTTGTGCGATGCACAAAAGGCGCCCGGAATTTTCCTGTTTCGCAATGTTTGCCCCCTAAACCGGGCTCCTGGTAGCGGGAGCAGGCGATGCGGTTTTTGCGGGCAGTGGGGTTGGGCATTTGCGTGCTGGGCGCGGCGGCGACAGCCGCCTTCGCCCAGGTTGCATCGGGCGCGGTGGAAAGCGTGGAAGTCTCGGCCTCGCGGATTTCGCTGCCGGGATTCCAGGCGCCCACGCCCGTAACCCAGATCAGCCGCGAAAAGATCGAACGCGACGCCAAGATCGATATCGGCGACCTGATCCGCGAACTGCCATCCACCGGCCCTTCGCAGTCGCTTAACAATGGCATTGGCAGCACCAATGTCAGCCAGGGCGATGCGGGCCTGGATACCATCAGCCTGCGCAATCTCGGCATTTCGCGCACCCTGGTGCTGCTGGATGGCCAGCGCGTGGTGTCGTCCAACCTGCTGGGCGGCGGTGTCGACCTGACAACCTTGCCGGTCACTTTGGTGAAGCGCGTCGATGTGGTGACGGGCGGCGCTTCGGCGGCTTGGGGCTCCGATGCGGTGGCCGGCGTGGTCAATCTGGTGCTCGACAAGGACTTCGAGGGCCTCAAGGCCAATCTCGATCTCAGCGACGGCACCCAGATCGCACATCGCAAGGTGGGCGCGGAAGTCGCCTGGGGCACAGATTTCGATGGCGGCCGTGGCCACCTCATTCTCAGCGGCAACTACACCGCCAGTCCCGATGCCATCTTCATCGGCCAGGCCAAATGGTGGCGCGGCACCTCGCTGGTGCAGAATCCCGCCTACACCATCGGCGGCAACCAGCCTTTGTTCGTTCACCAGGATCATGTCGGCAACATCCAGGTGACCCAGGGCGGGTTGATCAACGGCAACACGGCAGGCGGCGCCGGTTCGACGCTTGCCGCCAATGCGTTGAAGGGCATCCAGTTCACCGGCAATGGCACACCCACGCCGTTCAAACTCGGCACCGTGTTCGGCACCGGCTGCTACACTGGCTGCAGCAATGACGAGCGCACCGGCGCGCTGCGCTACGGCATGCTGGCGGTGCCCTACAGTCACGGCACCCTGTTCGGTTACGGCAGCTACCAGCTCACGCCGGACATCAAGGCATCCGTCCAGCTCAACTATGGCCAGTCATCCGAGCGCAGCGAGGGCGGCTTCCGCCAGGCGCTCACCACCGTCCGCCCCGACAATGCCTATCTCGATCCCGCCATCGCGGCGCAGTTCGGCACAGTATCGAACGGCTTCAATGCCGTCACCGGCACGCCCGGCACCGCGGCCGCGCCAACCCAGTCTCTGACCGTGGGGACGCAGAACCTCAACAACATGGCAAACAGCTATTCCTTCAACGCGCTGTGCCGGACCGTCGGCGCGCCCTGCAACGAAAATCACCGCGCCCTGGTACGCGGCGTCTTCACGCTGGAAGGCGCGCTTGGCGATGACTGGAAATGGAACGCCTATGTCCAGCATAGCGGCGTGCGCGAGCGCCAGGTGCTGCCCAACAACAGCCTGACGCCCCGCTACAATTTCGCCACCGATGCGGTGCGGGTGACGGCGGCCAACCAGGGTGCGTCGGGCCTGGCGCTGGGCAGCATCCAGTGCCGTGCCTTGCTGCAGGGCAATGCCGCGGCCGCCGGATGCCAGCCGCTGGACATCCTGGGCACCGGCGTCGCGTCGCAGGGCGCGCTCCTTTATGTCAATCCGGGGCAGGACCCCAGCTCCGGCATTCTCGACCAGGACACCACCATCCTGAACCAGGACGTGTTCGCTGCGTCGATGCAGGGCGTGCTGCCTTGGGCGCTGCCGGCCGGCCCGGTGGCAGTGGCCTTCGGCGCCGAGTATCGCCACGAACAGGGCGGCATCACCCAGGCCGATCCGCGCGGCGCCACCGGGCAATGGGCGTCGGGAAACTTCACCCCCTATGGCGGCCAGTACCATGTCGAAGAGGGTTTCGCGGAAGTGGATGCGCCCATCCTCAAGGACAGTTTTGTTGAAAGCCTGGATTTCAACGCGGCGGGCCGGCTCACCAGCTATTCCACCAGCGGGATGGTCGAGACCTGGAAGCTGGGCCTGACCAGCCAGGTGAATGACGAGATCCGGCTGCGCAGCACCTGGTCGCTGGACATTCGCGCGCCGCAGATCTCCGAGCTGTATTCGCCGGGCGCCCTGTCGGCGCAGCAGTGCCGCTATCCTTCCAATTCCGTGTTCTACCAGTGCTTCGCGCTGCAGGGTGGCAATATCGCGCTGCAGCCTGAAAAGGCGGTGACGGTATCGGGCGGCGTGGTGCTGACGCCCAGCCTGGTGCCGGGCCTCACACTGTCGGCGGACTGGTATTCCATCAATATCCATGGCGCCATCGACACGGTGGATTTCCAGACCCTGATCGACCGCTGCCTGGCGGGCCAGACCATCTATTGCGGCCAGCTTGTCTTCGCCGGCGGCGCGGCGCAGCCGACCCAGGTCAATGTCTTCCCGCTGAACTCCGCCGTGGATTCCACCTCCGGCCTCGATCTGGCGGGCAACTACACCCATCCCTTGTTCGAGGGCACCCTGACCTGGGATCTGGTCGGCAACTATACCGACCAGCAGACGCGTACCGCGCAGGGCATCACCTATGACCGGGCCGGTGCGCTGGGCGGCAGCCCCGATGTCTATGCCAGCGGCATTCCCAAGCTGCGCGCCAATCTGGGCGCGACCTATAATGAGGGACCATTCTCCTTCACCCTGCAGACCCGTTTCATCGGTTCGGCGGTCCTCAGCAACGGCACACAGGGCATCGCCCGCCTGGTGTCGGCATCGCTCAGCCCGGTGGGCGTGCTGACCCGGGGTGATATTCGCGGCCTGGTGGATGACAACAGCATCGGCGCCGTCACCTATCTCGATCTGCGGGGCTCATGGCGCTGGACCGGGAATGTCCTGCTCTATGCCGCGATGGACAATGCGGGCGGAGTCTCGCCGCCGATCATCGCCACCACCGGCGGCGGCAATACCCCCAATGCCGGCGTCTACGACACGCTGGGCCGCACCATCCGAATCGGCGTGCGCCTGAACGACTAGGAATGCTGCATCGCAGCGGCCCTGGCGCAATCTTGCCAACCGCGCGCAATCGCCCTTAGATGTCGGCATGTCATCAGTTCGCGATGAGAGAGCGTTGTGGCTGGGGCGGAACGTGTTGCCGCACGAGCCGGCGTTGCGTGCCTGGCTTCGCCGGCGCCGCCTTCAGGGCCTGGAAATCGACGATGTCATCCAGGAGACCTATACCAGGCTGATCTCCGCCGAGAGCGTGCAGCATGTGCAGGACGCCAAAAGCTATGCCTTCCAGACGGCCGGTTCGGTGGTCTTAGACCATTTGCGGCGCATGAAGGTGGTGTCCATCGCCTCGGTGCCCGACCTGGAATATCTGGAAATCGTCTCCGAAGACCCGTCGCCCGAGCGCCAAGTCATTGATCGCGATGAACTTCATCGCCTGGCCGTGGCCATCGCGGCGCTTCCGGCCAAGGTGCGGGAGGTGTTTACCCTCAGGCGCGTTCACGGCTTGTCCCAGCGCGAGGTGGCGGGCAAAATGGGAATTGCCGAAAGCACCGTCGAAAAGCATATGAGCCGCGGGTTTTTCATCATGCTGGACCTCTACCGGCATGGCGGAAATGCCCCGACCCGTCCGTCTAGTAATGGATCGGAAATTCACAGGACACCTGGACAGCATGTCAGGAAAGACCGCGCCCGAGATTGATGCCGAGGCGGCCATGTGGGCCGCGCGCGTCGATTCCGGGCCGCTCTCTCCTGAACAGGAGCAGGCCCATAAGGCCTGGCTGGCGTCGGATGTGCGCTGCCTGGGCGCCTTTGGTCGCATGCGGGCGGTGGCGCTGCTCACCGAACGGGCGCGCGCCCTGGGTCCCGACTTCAATCCTGCTGATTTTGCCCCCACCGCTGCGGTCGCGCCATCGCGGCGGGTGATGCTGCAGGCCGGCACCGCCATTGCGGCCACTGCACTGGTCGGCGCGGTCAGCGCCTGGCAGGTCATCCGCCATCGCGGCCGCTACCAGACCGGCAAGGGCGAAGTGAAGGTCATCGCCCTCAAGGACGGTTCGGTCGTCACCCTCAACACCGCGTCGGAGATCGCGGTGAACTATTCAGACGATCTGCGTGGGGTGGAGCTGCTGCGCGGCGAGGCCCTGTTCGATGTCGCCAAAAATGTGACGCGGCCCTTTGTCGTCGCCGCCGGCGACACCCGTGTGCGGGTGGTCGGCACCAGCTTCACGGTGCGTCACCTGGAGACGGCGCCGGTGCAGGTGCTGGTGCGCGAAGGCATTGTGGAGGTTTTCAAGCCTGCGGCCGGAGACGCGCCCGTGCGCATCACCGCCAACGCCATGGCCGAAGCCGGCGGCGGCGAGCGCGACATGGTCGTGGCGCGGCAGATCCCGGTTGCGCAGCTGCATCGCCAGATGGCGTGGCAGAACGGCCAGATCGCGTTCGAAGGCGAAACCCTTGCCCAGGCGGCCGGCGAATTCGCGCGCTACAGCGACACCCGTATCGTTATTGCCGACCCGGCGCTGGCGCGCGAGGAAATTGCCGGCCTGTTCAAGGCCACCGATCCGGTCGGCTTCGCCAAGACCATCGCCATCAGCCTCAACGCCCGCGCCGATATCGGGGAGGGGGAGGTGCGCTTGACGCGCTAGCCGGCAGCATATCTGTTCCGACTTCCCGGGTCTGCGTGCCCCCGGGGACGGACGACGAGCCTTCAACAACAAGAAGGCCGATAGAATTTCCAGGGGAAGCATGGTTTCGAAGCGCAAGGTGTGGCTTGCCTGTGGCATTGCGTTTGCCACGCTGCCTGCCGTTGCCGCCACCGCAGAGCCCCGCGACATCAACCTGCCGTCGGAAGAAGCCGCCAAGTCGATTCCGGAATTCGCCCGCCAGGAAAACATCCAGATCATTGCGCCGGTCAGCCAGTTGCACGGCATCAAGACGCCGTCCGTGTCGGGCCGCATGGCGCTGGACCAGGCCCTGCAGAATTTGCTGGTCGGGACCGGGCTCGAAGTCGCCAGCGATGACGGCGCCACAGTGGTGCTGCGCCGCGCCGGATTCGAGGCGCCGACGGTTCCAATCGATACGCCGGTGGATTTCAGCCCGCCGCCTTCGGAATCCATCGTTGTCACCGGCAGCCGCGTCATCCTGGACGCCGCCGACTCGCCCACCCCACTCATCATGGTGTCCGCGGAACAGGTTCGCGCCACCACGCCCACCAATCTGCCGGACGGCCTGAACAAGCTTCCCATCTTCCAGGGCTCCCAGCAGATCCGCCGCGCCGGCGACGGCACCACCAATCTGGCGAGCAATGTGCTGAACCTGCGCAATTACGGGGTGCAGCGCACCCTGATCCTGCTCGACGGTCATCGCGCGCCGCCCTCCAACGCCGACGGCACCGTGGACATCGACAGCCTGCCGCAACTGCTGGTGACGCGGGTCGATATCGTCACCGGCGGCGCCAGTGCGGTCTACGGCTCCGACGCCGTGACCGGCGTGGTCAATTTCGTGCTGGAAAAGAAGTTCACCGGCCTGCGCGTGGAAGCCAATGCCGGAATTTCCAATTTCGGCGACGCCGCCAGCCACCGGCTGGGGCTGGTTGCCGGCACGGCTTTGTTCGGCGGGCGCGGGCATGTGGAAGGCTCGCTGGAATTCCTGCACCAGGACGGCTTTACCGGTTTCGCCCGGCCCTATGGCCCGTCGCTGTATGCCGAAGTGGGTGCGGGGACGGCGGCCAATCCCTTCACTTACATTCCCAATGGGCGGCGGCCCAATTCCTCTTTCGGCGGGCTTATCAACAATTGCACGGCGCCTTGCCCGGCTGCCGGTCTGCAATTCGTGAACAACGGCATCCTGGGACCGTTCAATCCGGGCATTGCGGGTGCGCGTGATGCCAGCGGCAACCCCACGGCTGGCACCGGCAACGAGAATTCCGGCGGCGACGGCGCCTATTCGCCCTACGGCACGGCACAGGATGCCTATCGCCAGGGCTCGGCCTTCGGCCGCTTCAGCTACGACCTGGATGCCGCCACCAGCTTTTATGTCCAGGGTTCAGCGTCGGAAGCCTATTCGACCGGCTGGCACTTTCCCATGAAGCTGACGCCGGGCGCAGGGCAGGCCAGCACCTTCTTCAAGAACAATCCGCTTCTGTCGCCCGCGGTGCAGGCGCAGCTGGGCAATAATGGTCTCAGCGACGCGAGCAACAGCTTCCAGCTGGGCGAATTCCTGGTCGACCAGGGGCAGAGCGGCACAAACGGCGCCACCTACGTGAACCGGCTGCTCAGCCTGCAGGCCGGCATCAACGGCA
>JAQGLO010000217.1 GCA_028292825.1 Alphaproteobacteria bacterium
GCGTCTTTTGAAGAATCTGTGTGCCATTCTGGTGCTGGCGGTTGCCACGCCTGCGCTGGCGCGGCCGGCTCCGGATTCCTTCGCCGACCTGGCCGCCAGGCTGCTGCCCACGGTGGTCAACATCGCCACTTCGCAGACGCTCAAGGTGCCCGCCCAGTCTGCCATGCCGCAACTGCCGCCGGGCTCGCCGCTGGAAGACCTGTTCAAGAATTTCCTGGGCCCGAAACAAGGCCAGCCGCGCCATGTCACCTCGCTGGGCTCGGGCTTCATCATCGATCCGTCGGGCTTCATCGTCACCAACAACCATGTGATCGAGGATAGCGAGCAGGTCACCGTCACCCTGAATGACGGCACCAGCCTGCCGGCGCGGGTGGTGGGCCGCGACGTCAAGACCGATCTCGCCGTGCTGAAGGTCAATCCGAAAAAGCCGCTGCCCGCCACCCGCTTCGGTGACAGCGACAAGGCCCGCATTGGCGACTGGGTCATCGCCATCGGCGATCCCTTCGGCATCGGCTCCACCGTGACGGCCGGCATCGTCTCGGCCCGCAACCGCAACATCAATGCCGGGCCCTATGACGATTTCATCCAGACCGATGCGCCCATCAACCGGGGCAATTCCGGCGGGCCTTTGTTCAACATGGACGGCGATGTCATCGGCATCAATTCGCAGATCTTCTCGCCCTCGGGCGGCAGCGTCGGCATCGGCTTCGCCATTCCCGCCAACCTGGCGCGCGAAGTCACCGGCCAGCTGCGGTCATTCGGCATCGCCCGGCGCGGCTGGATCGGCGTGCGCATCCAGCAGCTGACGTCCGAGATCGCCGAAGGCATGGGCCTGGTCGGCACCAGCGGCGCGCTGGTCGCCGATGTGACGCGCGGCGGCCCGGCCGACAAGGCGGGGCTGGTGAATGGCGACCTGGTGACGGGCTTTGACGGCAAGCCGGTGAGCGATGACCGCGCCCTGCCGCGCATCGTGGCCGACACGCCCATTGGAAAAACAGTGAACATCGATGTGCTGCGCAAGGGCAAAAAGCAGACCCTGCGCATCACCGTGCTGAAGCTGGCCGATGACAACAAGCCCGACAAGCCGGTGAAGGCGCCGCCGGCGATCAAGAACCAGCCCAAGCTGGCGCAGCTGGGCCTGACCCTTGGCCCGCTGGACGGCGCCGCGAGGGCCAAGTTCAAGATTGCGCCGGCCGTGCAGGGCGTGGTGGTGACGGCGGTGGACGGCGGCAGCCCGGCGGGCGAGAAGAATGTGCGCCCCGGCGACGTGATCGTGGAAATCGCCAGCCAGCCCATGAAGACGCCGCAGGACGTGGCCAGGAAAGTCGATGCCGACGCCAAGTCGGGCAAGAAGGTCGAACTGATCCTGATCAACAGGGGCGGGGATCTCACTTACGTGGGATTACGTCTGAACTAGGAGTCTGCAATGGGCATTCTGGTCATCTGTTCCTACCGCCCGCATCCGGGGCATGAAGACGAGGCCCGCATGCTGATGCAGGCGCATGTGCCCCTGCTGCGCGAACACGGCCTGATCACCGAACGCGAAGTGGTGCAGGGCGTCGCCAAGGACGGCGAGCTGGTCGAGATCTTCGAATGGGAGTCGGTGGAAAAATCCAGCGGTGCGCCCGCCATTGCCGAGATCGGCGCCCACTGGAAGGCGATGAGCGCGGTGATGGACTTCGTGCCCATGGCCACCATCGCCGAAAGCCAGCACGCCTTCGCGCATTTCACGCCGCTTTAATTTTCCTCCCCCGTTTACGGGGGAGGGGGACCGCGAAGCGGTGGAGGGGGGAGTAAGCTGGAAGTCGACGGAGTATCTCCCCCCTCCGTCGTTGCTGCGCAACGCCACCTCCCCCGTAAACGGGGGAGGAAAAGAAGATCAAGCCCGCACGATCTCGCTGTCCGCATAGCCCTGCAGATACAGCAGCGCCGTCAGGTCATTGTACTGGATCGCCGCGCCGGCCGCTGCCGCCACCACCGGCTTGGCGTGATAGGCGACACCAAGCCCGGCCTTCTGGATCATGGCGAGATCATTGGCGCCGTCGCCCACCGCCAGGGTCTGTGAGAAACGCAGGCCCTGTTCGGCCACCGCGTCTTCCAGCGCCGCCAGCTTGGCTTCGCGTCCCAGGATGGGCGTGCCCACTTCGCCGGTGAGATGCGTGCCGTCATCCAGCAAGGTGTTGCCGCGCTCGACATGAAAGCCCGCCGCTTCCGCCACCCGCTGGGTGAAATAGCCGAAGCCGCCCGACACCAGCATCGTATGCGCGCCATGGGCCCGCATCGTGGCCAGCAGTGATTTCGCGCCGGGGTTCAGCCGCACCCGCTCGGCATAGGTGCGCTCCAGCGCATCAATGCCCAGCCCCTTCAGCATGCCGACACGTTCGCGCAGGGCGCTTTCGAATTCCAGCTCGCCGCGCATGGCGCGTTCGGTGATGGCGGCGATCTGCGGCTTCAGCCCGGCCATGTCGGCCAGCTCGTCCAGGCATTCGACATTGATGATGGTGGAATCCATGTCCGCGATCAGCAGCGTCTTGCGGCGATCGGCGGTGGCGACACGGTTGATGTCCAGCGGTGCGTCGCCGGCGATATTCTTCGCGGCCGCAAGGTCATCGGTGGCAATGTCGAAAGCATGCCCCGGCGACAGCATCGTGATTGCGCCAAGAGCCGAAAACAGCGATGCATCCGCATCCTTGCCGATGACATTCACAACAAAGCCGGACATTCTGCATCCATGAAATATGATGCCGTGCTTATTGCAGGCCCCACCGCCAGCGGCAAGTCCGA
>JAQGLO010000009.1 GCA_028292825.1 Alphaproteobacteria bacterium
GAAGATCCCGGGCAGCACGCGCAGGCTGCCTGCCACGCCGTCCAGCTGGCGGCCGGCATGGGTGGAGACCACGATGCCCTGGGCGCCGTGATCGACCGAACGCCTGGCATCGTCGGCCGTCATCACACCCTTCATGACGATGGGACCGTCCCACACGTCGCGAATCCATTTGAGGTCGGTCCAGCTGACCTGCGCCGATTCCAGCGCCGCCGCCACGTCCACCGCCGCCAGCGGGCCGAAGCCCGGCACCACGATATTGGGAAAGGGCCGCGTCATGCCATCGGCCAGGAAGCCCGCCAGCCAGCGCGGATGCAGCAGGATGTTCGGCAGATAGGGCAGCTTGGCGAAGGGATTGGTGCCCATCAGCGCCTTCATGCCGTTGCGCACGTCGCGCTCGCGGTTGCCGGCGACGGGGGTATCGATGGTGACGAACAGTGCCTTGTAACCGGCGGACTTGGCACGGCCGATGGCAGCTTCCGCCGCGCCGCGCCCGCCCGCGAGATACAGCTGATAGAAGGTGGGACCGGCGGATTGCGCCTTCACATCTTCAATGGTGTGGCCCGACATGGTGGACAGGATATAGGCGGTGCCGTTGTTGCCGGCGGCCTTTGACGCCGCCAACTCGCCGCGCGCATGCATCAGCCGCGAGTACCCGATCGGCGCCAGAATAAAGGGCAGCTCCAGCTTGTGGCCCAGCACGGTTACGCCCAGATCGCAGGCCGGCGTCGCCACCGCGAAGCGCGGCTTGAACAGCACTTCGCGGAAGGCGCGGGTGCTGTCTTCCAGGGTCACTTCATCGTCGGCGGCGCCGTCGAGATAGTCGAACACGGCGTCCGGCAGCCGGGCGCGGGCCAGGCGGCGCAGGTCATGGACATTGACGACGTTCGGGGCGGCGAGATTCATGGCAATGGCCTGGAAATGCGCGGCGTTTATGCCCGCAAAGCGCTCCATTTAAAAGACGGCCGTTTCAAAAGGCCGAATGGCCGGTCTGGGCGCGACCCAGCACCAGGGCATGGATGTCGTGGGTGCCTTCATAGGTGTTGACGGCTTCCAGGTTCAGCATGTGGCGGATGACATGGAAATCGTCGGCGATGCCGTTGCCGCCATGCATGTCGCGGGCAGCACGGGCGATGTCCAGCGCCTTGCCGGCATTGTTGCGCTTCAGCAGGCTGATGGTTTCCGCAGCAAGTTTCCCGGTATCGAACAGCCGCCCCGCCTGCAGGCAGGCGGCGAGGCCCAGCGTGATCTCGGTCTGCATGTCGGCCAGTTTCTTCTGGTACAGCTGGTTGGCGGCCAGGGGCCGGCCGAACTGGTGGCGGTCCAGGCCATACTGCCGCGCCGCATGCCAGCAGAATTCCGCCGCTCCCATCGCGCCCCAGGCAATGCCGTAGCGGGCATGGTTGAGGCAGCTGAACGGCGCGCGCATGCCGTCGGCGTCGGGCAACTGGCGGCTGGCGGGAATTTCGACATCACTCATCACGATTTCGCCGGTGACTCCGGCGCGCAGCGAGAATTTGCCTTCGATCCTGGGCGTGGCCAGCCCCTTGTCGCCGCGCTCCAGCACAAAGCCTTTCACGCGGCCGTCCAACTTGGCCCACACCACCAGCACATCGGCGATGGGCGCATGGGTGATCCAGGTCTTGGCGCCGTTCAGGACAAAGCCGTCCGCTGTCCGGGTGGCGCGCGCCTGCATCGCGCCCGGATCGGAGCCGGAATTGGGTTCGGTCAAACCGAAAGCGCCGATCCATTCGCCGCTGGCGAGCCCGGGAAGATATTTTTCGCGCTGGGCGTCGCTGCCAAAGGTATGGATGGGGTGCATCACCAGGCTGGATTGGACCGACAGGCTGGATCGGAAGGCGGAATCCACGCGCTCGATCTCGCGGCAGATCAGGCCATAGCCGACTTCGGAAATGCCGGGTCCATAATCCTTCAAGGTGCTGCCGAACAGGCCCAGCGCACCAAATTCACGCATCAGGTCGCGGTCGAAACTTTCATGCCGGTGCATGTCCTTGACCAGCGGCATCAACCGCGATTGGCCGAAAGCGCGCGCGGAATCGCGCACCAGCTTTTCTTCCTCGTGCAGCGAGTCTTCCAGCAGAAGCGGATCGGCCCAATCGAAGGCCGGCCAGGATTCAGTCATAGCATTTCAACCAGCGGCCAAACGAAAACAGGGTTGGCAATATGCCTGCCTTTCGGCAGCATATCGCCAACCCCACTTTCCCTCAATGAAGAGTGGCCGCCCGCAAAGGCGGACTTGACCCTGAAGTTGGGCCGGCAGACTAAGCTAGTTGGATTTCGTAACCTGGCCTTCGGCGACGCCGGCGGTGCTGCCGACGCCGGGATTGACGGCATGTTCGTCCTTGGGCGAGGTCGGCATGGTCTGGTCGTCGTGGCCGGCCAGCTTGGCATTGGTATTGCCGTCCACGCCGGGCTTACCGTCGCGCAGGTCGGGCTTCTTGATGTCGGTGGTCATGGTGTTCTCCGGCGTTGTTCCGCCAGAGATAACGGCTTTGGCAGGGCCTAGTTCCGGTCCCGCAAAACCCAGCCGGCGACGTCCTTGTCCACCGCCGCGCCGTCCAGGTCGCGCAGCAGCATGTGATAGCCCTGCGGATAGCGCTTCACGGTGGCCTTGGGACCCAGGGCCGCGATCACGGCATTGGTGGGCGCGGCCGGAATGATCTGGTCGTTGGCGCCGGTGAGCAGCAGGATCGGCGGCGGCGCGGCGGGATTGGCGGTGCGCGCTTCGTCCATCAGGTTGACCAGCCCGAACAGGGTTCCGATGCGGGTCTGCTTCTGGAACAGCGGATCGCGGCCCAGCGCCCGCAGCATGGGCACATTGTCGGACGGCGTGATCTTGACGATCGCGCTGCCCGCGTCATTGGACAGGATTACGCCCGGCATCAGATGCGCGCCCAGGAACAGCGCCACCCGGTAGGCCATCGGCATGTCGCCGCGCGACCAGACGGCGGGGGCGACAAGAATCGCGCCGTCCACCGCGGGCGGCGTGGCCGAGGCCAGCGCCGTCAGCAGCACGGCCCCGCCCATGCTTTCGCCCAGCGCGAACACCGGCACGTTCGGGTAGCGCACCCGCGCCGCGGCCACGGCGTCGTTCAAATCGCGGCGCATCGCATCCGCACCGGCCCAGACGCCTGGATTGGCGTTCCTGCCGAAGCCGCGCTGGTCATAGGCGATGGTGGCAATGCCCTGTTTCGCCCAGACCCTGCCAGGCATGTCGAAGGCGTTGGAATAATCGCTCATGCCATGCGCCGCAACGATCACGGCTTTTGGTGCCCCTTCAGCGTCCCAGCGGCGCAGCGGCAGGCGGGTGCCGTCGCGGGCAATAAGAAGGTCGTCATTCACGACAGGGGTCATGGCGTCACCGGCAGGCACAACGAATGTCGGCGCACAGGCCGTCAGCAACAGCAAAACCGCAAGCACGAGGCCCCGCATCAGGCACGGACCGTGGCAGGCATGACGTCCTGCGGCACCAGCACGCTCAGCACCAGGATATGGTCCACAACCCCGCCGCTGCCGAAGGGCAGGATGGCGTTCTCGTGATAGACAAACCTTGCGCCCTCCATGTCCTGTCCCGCCCAGCCGCGATAGCCGACAGGTTCGCCGCCCGCCCGCACCATGTCATAGAGCATCCGAAGACCGAGGCCGAATCTGGGCGCCTCGGCGATGATCGCGCTGAGGCGGCGGCCGGTGAAATCCTCGTTGAAGCCTTCGACCAGGGCATGGCCGACGCTGCGATATTCGTAATCATCCGCCAGCGCCGCCACCAGGATGGCATTGGGCGTCAAAAGCTCCAGCGCGCTGTCATCCAAGGCCGGAAAGCGCCGCGTGCCGCGCAGCGCCATCCAGCCTGCCACGCCGCTGGACACCGCGACGGCGTCCAGCTTGTCGAGAGTGACGATCTCGCCGGCGGATTGTTCGGGGAGCCAGAATTTCATGATGCTCAGATGGGCAAAAGGCCGATCATGGCCGCCGACAAGCCGCTGGCCAGCACACCGCCCAGCAGCGCCTTCAGCGCCAGGGACACCACCTCGTTGCGGCGCTCGGGGATCAGCGTGCTCATGCCGGCGATGATAATGCCAGTGGAGGCGAAATTGGCGAAGCCGCACATGGCATAGACCATGATCCGGGTGCTGCGCTCGTCCAGCGTGCCGGGCGCCAGCGCCGACAGGTGCAGGTAGGAGATCAGCTCGTTCAGGATGACCTTGGTGCCCATCAGCCCGCCCGCCACCGGCGCCTGGCTCCACGGCACGCCCAGCAGCCAGACAAAAGGCGCGAACACCCAGCCCAGCACCCGTTCCAGGGTCAGCGGCGATCCCGCCACGCCGGGAAAATGCACCAGGATCAGGTTGGCCAGGGTCACCAGCGAGGTGGTGACGATCAGCATGGCCAGGATCTGCAGATAGAGCTTCAGCCCGTCCTCGGTGCCGCGCGCCATGGCGTCGATGGTGGAACGGTAATGCACCGCTTCCTCGGTCTCGTTGAGTTCGGTCTCGGCTTTACCAGGAACCATAATGCGCGCGATTAAAATGCCGGCCGGCAGGGACATCAGCGACGCCACCAGCAGATGGCCCAGCGCGCCCGGCAGCACGTCTTTCAGGATGGTGGCATAGAGCACGAACACGGTGCCGGCGATCACCGACATGCCCACGGTCATCAGGATGAAAAGTTCGGTGCGCGTGAGGCGCGGCAGATAGGGCCGGATCACCAGCTGACCTTCGATATTGCCCAGGAAGACGGTGGCGGCGGCGGAAAGCCCGACCGCGCCGCCCAGCCCCGTGGCGCGCTTCACCACATAGGCCAGGCAGCGCACGATGGTGGGCGTCACCCGCCAGTACCACAGGATGGCCGACAGCGAGGCGATCACCATGATCAGCGGCAGGATCGAGAATGCCAGGTTGATCATGTTGCCGGGATTGGTGGTGGCGAAGGGCGCCGGGCCGCCGCCCATATAGCCGAAGACAAAGCTGGTGCCGGCGCTGGTGGCGGTGGCGATGGCCCCCACCACGCCATTGAGGCCGAACAGGACGTCACGCGCCAGCGGCACCTTGAGCAGAAGCAGCGCGGTGGCGGCCTGCAGCAGCAGGGTACCGATCACCATGCGCCAGTTGAAGGTCTTGCGGTCCTCGGACACCAGCCAGGCCAGGGCGATGATCGCGCAGATACCCAGCGCCGATTGCAGATGCGGCAGCACGATGTGACAAACCCCGGCAGAACCCGGCCCGACGCTACACGAATCCGTGCGCGCATGACATGACAGAAAGACGCGCCGGGATTAGAGTCTGCGCGGGATGGGCCAGGGCTTGCAAAACAAAACAACAAAAGCGGTGACCATTAAGGCCCTTGCCGGCGCGCGAGGCTTTCCGCCACTGGTGGTGGTGATGTTCCATTTCAGCGAGGGGCATCATTATTCCGGCTGGCGGCCGCTCGATTTCCTGGCGACCCGCGGCTATCTGTGGGTGGAATTCTTTTTCGTGCTGTCGGGCTTCATCCTGACCCATGCCTACTGGCCGCGGCTGGGCGACCTCCTGAAGCTGCGCGGCTATGGCGAATTCCTGCGGGCACGGTTGATCCGGCTGTATCCGCTGCACCTGTTCATGCTGCTGTGGATCCTGGGGCTGGTGATCGCCTTGCGAGCCCTGGGCCATGCGGGCGGCTATCTTTCGATCTTCGACGCCAAATACCACCAGGATATCAGCACCCAGGGCTTTGCCCTGAGCGTCCTGCTGATCCATGCCTGGAACACCATGCCCAGCCTGACCTGGAATGGCGTCTCCTGGTTCGTCAGCGTGGAATTCGCGCTGTGCCTGCTGTTCCCCGTTTTGCTGTGGCTGGCGGAGGGCAAGGTGTGGCGCGGCTTTGCCTTGATCGGGTGCGGGCTGGCGGGGCTGACGGCGCTGCTGCTGACCTCGCAGCATGGGCTGGATATCACTTTCCACAATGGGGTGCTGCGGGGCCTGAGCGATTTCACCGTGGGCGTGGGCCTTGCCGTGCTGTTCCGCCGCGTCAAGGCGCGCGACCGGATGCCCGACTGGGTGCATTCGGTGCTGCAGGTCACGCTGCTGGCGCTGCTGGGCTATATCATCATGCACACCGGCTGGTCGCATACCCGCTACGACATCTTCACCGTGCTGCCACTGATGGCGCTGGTGTTCGCGCTGGCCTTCGACCGGGGTATCGTGGCGCGCGGGCTGCAGATGAAGCTGCCACAGCTGCTGGGCGAATGGTCCTATGCCATCTATCTGGGACAGACGGCATGGCTGCTGTTCATCCGCTTCCTGGAGCAGTGCGTCTATCCCGCGCCGGAAACTATCGTGCTTGGCCTGCGCTTTTCAGACCTGATCTGGTGGCTGGAACCGCTGTGCCTGGTGATCGTTTGCACGGCCTGGGGCGCGCTGCTGGCCGAACGCATCGAACTGCCGCTGGCGGCGAAGCTGCGGGCCCGCTTCGGCCGCCGCCTTGACCCGCAATCGGTCCCGACCCCAAATTAAGCCATCACGGAGATCGCCATGACCATTTCCTTCAAGGACAAAGTCGCCATCGTCACAGGCGCGGGCGGCGGACTGGGCCGGGCGCATGCGCTGCTGCTGGCCAAGCTGGGCGCGAAGGTCGTGATCAATGACCTGGGCGGTACGCTGGACGGCACGGGCGGCAATTCGCAGGCCGCCGAGAAGGTGGTGGCGGAGATTGTCGCGGCGGGCGGCACCGCCATCGCCAACGGCGCCTCGGTCAGCGACGACGCCGGCGTGGCGCACCTGGTCAAGCAGACCATGGACGCTTACGGCCGCATCGATGTGCTGATCGCCAATGCCGGCATCCTGCGCGACAAGAGCTTCGGCAAGATGGAGCTGAAGGATTTTACGGCCGTCGTCGATGTGCACCTGCTGGGCACGGTCAAGCCGTGCAAGGCGGTGTGGGAGATCATGAAGGCGCAGGGCTATGGCCGCATCGTGGTCACCACCTCCTCCACCGGGCTGTACGGCAATTTCGGCCAGACCAATTACGGCGCCGCCAAGGCGTCGCTGATCGGCTTCATGAATTCGCTGAAGCTGGAAGGCGCCAAGGACAATATCAAGGTCAACGCCATCTGCCCGGTCGCCGCCACCCGCATGACCGAGGCGCTGATGCCGCCCGCAGTGCTGGAAATGCTGAAGCCGGAATTCGTCTCGCCCGCCGTCGCCTATCTGGCCAGCGAGGATGCGCCCACCGGCATGATCATGACGGCGGCGGCCGGCGTCTTCGCCGCCGCCCAGATGGTGGAAACCGACGGCATCAACCTGGGCACAGGCGCCAGCGCCGACGATGTGGCGGCGCATTTCTCCCAGATCGCCGACTGGAGCACCGCCAAGCATTATGGACAGGGCGGGGAGCAGAGCGCGAAATTTCTTGCCCGCACGCAGGAAAAGCCGCTGCTGGGCTGAGCGGTAATACGCCGTCATAAATTTTTTCTTTTGCGGCGAAATGACTCTTGTGTGACAGCGCAAACTGCCTCACGCTTCAGGTCATGGAAGACCTTGCGCTTTCTGTTCGGTCAGCGCGGCCTGAAGATGCCGCAGACCTGGCGCGCATCTATATCGAATCCTGGCAAGATACGTATGCGGGCGTGATCGCCCATTCGCTGCTGGGTTCCATGTCGCACAAAAGCCATACCGCGCGCTGGGTCGCCTCCATCAAGGGCGGTGGCGCCGTGCTGGTGGCGGAAGATTCCAGGATCGGCATTGTCGGCCTGTGCAGCCTGGGCGCGGCGCGCGATGGCGGGCTAGGCTTTGAAGGCGAAATCTACACTCTGTATGTCGATCCCGCCTTCCTGGGGCTGGGCGCGGGCCGGGCGCTGCTGGCGGGCGCGTTCGAAAGCTTCAAGGACCGCAAGCTGCGCTCCTGCCTGATCTGGGCGCATGCCAAGAACAATGCCTGCTTCTTCTATGAAGCGATGGGCGGCCGCCGCGTCGCCACCCGCACCACCCGGCTGATGGGCGAACTGACGCCGGAGATCGGCTTCGGCTGGAAACAGCTGGCAACCAAGAAACAGACGCGGACGATCCAGTCCTAAAGATCGCGCGGGCGAACAAAATCCACCAGCTTTCCGGTGCCAAGCTCCACGTCGCGCCAGCGGCCGACGTCGAAATCCAGGATCGCCAGCGCGCAGGTGGGAAATTTCTCCTCCAGCGCCTCGTAGCGTGTGCGCTCCTTGCGCCGCACCGGCTCGCGCGCCAGCTGGGTCGCGCACAATTCCAGCCCCGGATTGTGGCCCACGATCATCAGCAATGCCGCGGACGCAGGCGCGCCGCGCACCGCCGCGATGATCTTTGCGGCATCGGCCAGGTAGAGATTGTCGCGATATTCGATTTCGGCGACCAGCTCATGCAGGAGCAGTTC
>JAQGLO010000058.1 GCA_028292825.1 Alphaproteobacteria bacterium
TGGGCCGAGGGCGTCCAGCGCCTGACGGTCAACACCTGCACCCTGGACCATCCCCGCGCACTGCCGCTGTACCAGCGGCTGGGCTTCACCGCCTATAGCCGTGAGGAACGCTTCGTGGAGCTTTTAAGCTAGTCTTCTCCGAGGTTTGCGGGCAAGGTCGCGGCATGAGTGACCTCCCCGCCGCCCCGGCCAAGTCCGGCAAGGAGCTGACCCTGCGCGGCATCGCGCTGGGGGTGCTGCTGACTCTCCCTTTCACGGCCGCCAACATCTATCTGGGCCTGAAGGTCGGTCTCACCTTCGCGACCTCGATCCCCGCCGCGGTGATCTCGATGGCGCTGCTGGGCCTGCTGCCAGGCTCCAACATTCGCGAGAACAACATCGTCCAGACCGTGACCAGCGCGGCCGGCACCATGGCGTCGGTGATCTTCGTGCTGCCCGGCCTGGTCATCCTGGGCTGGTGGACCGACTTTCCCTTCTGGACATCGTTCCTGGCGGTCGTGGCCGGTGGTTTCCTGGGCGTGGTCTTCACCATCCCGCTGCGCCGCGCGCTGGTGACCAATTCCGACCTGCCCTATCCCGAAGGCGTGGCCGCCGCCGAAGTGCTGAGAGTCGGCGAGGATGTGCGCATCGGCGGCGCCGAGGCGCGCGAAGGCCTGATGGCGCTGATCACCGGATCGGTCGCCTCGGCCGGCTTCGTGGTGCTGACCTCGATGCGGCTGGCCTCCGACACGCTGCAGACTTTCTTCCGCACCGGCATCGGCGCCAGCGGGCTGGGTTTTTCCTATTCCCTGGCGCTGATGGGCGCGGGCCATCTGGTGGGATTGTCGGTCGGCATCGCCATGCTGCTGGGCATCGCCATCGGCTGGGCCGCCTGCATGCCGGTGCTGACATCCCTTGCGGAGCAACATGCGCCGCTGGCCGATTTCGTCACCACCGTCTGGCGCACCCAGTTGCGCTTCATCGGCGCCGGCGCCATGGGCGTGGCCGCGACATGGTCGCTGCTGCGCACCATCGGGCCGATCGTCGGCGGCCTGGTCGACATGGTGAAGAACAGCGGCCGCCAGGCCGTGGGCGATCAAAGCGACCGCGACATGCCGCTCTGGTCGATTGTCGCGCTGGTGGTGGGATCGACGCTTCTCGCGGCGCTGCTGGCCTATCTCTTTGTCGGCGGCACGGCCATTGCCGGCAGCGCACTGACCATTGCCCTGATCGCCATTCCCATCATGCTGGTCTGGGGTTTCCTGATTGCCGCGATCTGCGGCTACATGGCCGGGCTGATCGGCTCGTCCAACAGCCCCATTTCCGGGGTCGGCATCCTGGCCGTGGTCGGCGCGGCGCTGATCCTGGGCGCGTCTTTCGGCGGCATCGCCGGTGCTGAAAAGCCGCTGGTGGCGCTGGCCATCTTCATCACCTCCATGCTGTTCGCGGCCGCCTGCAGTTCCAATGACAATCTGCAGGATTTGAAAACCGGCCAGCTGGTCGGGGCCGCGCCGTGGCGCCAGCAGATTGCGCTGCTGATCGGCGTGGTGGCGGCGGCCGTGGTCGTGCCTTATGTGCTGAACCTGCTGGCCCAGGCCTATGGATTTTCGGGTGCGCCCAACCTGCACACCGTGACCTCGCAGCCGCTGGCCGCACCGCAGGCCAATCTGATCGCGGCCCTGGCGCAGGGCGTGATCGGCGGCAAGCTGGACTGGCATTTGATCAAGATCGGGGCGGCGATCGGCGCCGGCATCGTGGCGCTGGACGAATTGTGCCGCTGGCGCGGCTGGATGCGCATGCCGCCGCTGGCGGTGGGCTTTGGCATCTATCTGCCCATGTCGGCCACCCTGCCCGTGGCGGTGGGCGCCATCATCGGCGCCTGGTACGACAAAGTGGTCAAGACCGAACGCGCGCAGCGTCTCGGCACCCTCGTCGCCTCCGGCATGATCGTGGGCGAGAGCCTGTTCGGGGTTCTCAATGCCGGGCTGATCGTGGGCTTCAACCGTGATGCGCCGCTGGCGGTGGTGGCGGCGGACTTCCCGCTGGCGGATGCCGTCGGCCTGGTGGGCTTCATCGGGCTGGTCATCTTTCTGTATGCCTGGTTGTTCCAAAAGGCGCGCGCATGAGCACCCTCGACGCCGCGCCGGAAAAAACCTGGCTGGGGCATCCGCGCGGCCTGACCGTGCTGTTCGGCACCGAGATGTGGGAGCGTTTTTCCTATTACGGCATGCGCGCGCTGCTGGTGCTGTACCTGGTCAAGTATCTGCTGCTGCCGGGGCACATGGAGCATGTCTGGCTCTATCCCCAGATGCGGGCTTTTTACGAAGGCATGTTCGGCACGCTTTCGACCCAGCAATTTTCCTCGTGGATCTACGGCACCTATACCGGACTGATCTATGCCTCGCCGCTGCTGGGGGGCTGGATCGCGGACAATTACCTGGGCCAGCGCAAGACCGCGATCATCGGCATTGTCGGCATGGCCTTTGGGCATTTCATGATGGCGTTCGAGAACCTGCTGTTTCCCGCCCTGCTGATCCTGATCGTCACCTGCGGCTTCTTCAAGACCAACACCACCTCGCAGGTCGGCATGCTCTACCGCCAGGGCGATGCGCGCCGCGACAGCGCCTATTCGATCTATTATGTCGGCACCAATGTCGGCGCCTTCATCGCACCCCTGGTCTGCGGCACCCTGGGCGAGCTGGTGGGCTGGCATTACGGCTTCGGCGCCGCCGGCGTGGGCATGCTGATCGCGCTGGCGATCTACCTGGTGGGCTGGAACACCTTGCCGGCCGATGGCCTGCGCGAAAAAACGGTGCGGGAAAAAAAGCCGCTGAACCGCGAGGAATGGAAATCGGTGCTGGCGCTGCTGGCCACCGTGCTGCCGCTGACCCTGTGGTGGGCCTGTTACGAACAGCAGGGCAACATCATCGCGCTGTTCGCCGACGCCAATACCGATCGCCGCCTGATCCCCGGCCTGATCGACTGGCGGATTCCGGTGACCTGGTTCCAGGCCTTCAACCCTTTCATGATCTTCGCCTTCACGCCGTTCCTGCTGTCCTTGTGGACGCGGCAGGCGCGCGATCTGAAGGAGCCCAACTCGATGTACAAGATCGTGCTGGGCTGCGCCTTCCAGGCGGTGAGCTATGTGCTGATCGCCTGGGCGGCCTGGATGGGCGGCAAGGCGGTCATCAGCTGGCTGTGGCTGGCGGCCTATTTCGCGCTGGTCACGCTGGGCGAGATCTACCTGTCGCCCATCGCGCAGTCGCTTTATTCCAAGGTTTCGCCGCTGCGCATCGTGTCACTGATGATGGCGGTGCAGTTCATTCCCAACTTCCTGGGCGGCGGCTTCCTGCAGGGCTATCTCGGCACCTGGTGGGAGGGCATGAGCCATCCCGCCTTCTTCCTGGTGATCGCCGCGATCAGCGTGATCGCGGGCGTTTTGATCCTCCTGCTCGAACGGCCATTGCGCCCCTATCTGCAGAAATCCCATGACTGACGACAAGACCGAAACCAAGACCTCCAGCCTGGGACGGATGAGCGACATGCATTTCGGCGCGGTCAATACGCCGGTCTATCGCGCCTCGACCATCCTGTATCCGGACCTGGCGGCGGTGAAGGCCAACACCCAGCCCTATACCTATGGCCGCCGCGGCACGCCCACGACCAAAAGCTTCGAGGACGCGATCAGCGAACTGGAAGGCGCAGACAAAACCGTCACCGTCACTTCCGGCCTGCAGGCGGCGGCGCTGGCGATCCTGTCGGTGTGCAATGCCGGCGATCACCTGCTGATGGTGGACAGCGTTTATGAGCCCAGCCGCATCTTCTGCGAACGCACCCTGAAGCGGTTCGGCGTGGAAGTGAGCTACTACCCGCCAACCGCCGACATCGCGCCCTACCTGAAACCCAACACCAAGGCGGTATTCTGCGAAAGTCCCGGCTCGCTGACGTTCGAGATCCAGGACATTGCCGCCATCGCGAAGATCGCGCATGCATATGGTGCGTCCGTGCTGATGGACAATACCTGGGCGACGCCAATCTTCTTCCAGCCGCTCAAGCATGGCGTCGACTTGTCGATCCAGGCCGCCACCAAGTATGTCGGCGGCCATGCCGATGTGATGCTGGGCTATGTCGCGGCCAATGCCGCACACGCCGCGCGGCTGCACCAGACCCATGGCGACATGGGCCTCTATGCCAGCGGTGACGATGTGTTCCTGGGCCTGCGCGGCCTGCGCACCCTGCCCGTGCGCCTGGCGCGGCATCAGGAGACCGGCCTGGCGCTGGCCCGCTGGCTACAACAGCAGCCGGAGGTCGCCCGCATCCTGCATCCGGCGCTGGAAAGCGATCCCGGCCATGCCTTGTGGATGCGCGACTATTCCGGCGCCTGCGGCCTGTTCGGGATGGTGCTGAAGCCGGCATCCGAGGCGGCGGTGGCGGCCTTTGTCGACGGCCTCGCCCATTTCGGCATCGGCTATTCCTGGGGCGGGTTTGAAAGCCTGATCGTTCCGGCCCATATCCGCCGCACGGCCATGCCGTTCGAGGCCGAAGGCCCCGTGCTGCGCATCCATGCCGGCCTGGAAGACGCCGGCGACCTGATCGCCGACCTGGACCGGGGCCTGAAACGCCTGAGAGACACGCCATGACCGACCATCTGACCCATGCCGCCTTCGTCGATACCGTCAAGTTCGACGACAAGGGCCTGGTGCCCGTCATCGCCCAGTCCAGGGAGACGGGCGAAGTGCTCATGTTCGCCTGGATGACCCGCCACACCCTGGAAATGACCCTGGCCACCGGCCGGGTCACCTACTGGTCGCGCTCGCGCCAGGCGGTCTGGACCAAGGGCGAGACCAGCGGCCATCACCAGCACCTGATCGATGCCTATGTGGACTGCGACGGCGACGTGCTGCTGCTGAAGGTGGACCAGATGGGGCCTGCCTGCCACACCGGCGCGCCAAGCTGCTTCTTCCGCAAGCTGGGATGAAGCGAAAAAGGTTCCGGCGGGTTATAGTGGCATCATGGCCGAACTGAAGAATCCCCCCCACCGCGCGGTTGTCGCCAATCCCGACACCCTGACGCCCAAATTCATGATGGCGGTGATCGCCGCCGTGGTGGTGGGCGGCATCTATTTCGGCCGTCCGGTGCTGATGCCCCTGGCGCTGGCGGTGCTGATGAGCTTCGCGCTGGCGCCGCTGGTCGGCCTGCTCAAGCGGCTGCGGCTGGGCAATATCGCCTCCGTGATGATCAGCCTGGTGCTGGCCATCATGATCCTGTCGTCGCTAGGCACCTTCATGGGGTCACAGCTGGCCAAGCTGGCCTCGGACCTGCCGCGCTACCAGACCAACCTGGCGCACAAGATCCAGTCGGTGGTGGGGTCGGCCGTCCACAACGACACCATCAACCGCCTGAACCAGACGGTGGAGAATCTGGCGCAGCAGATCACCAGCGGCGCCAAATCCGGCACGCCCGACATGGTCGAGAGCGACCCGGTCAAGCCCATTCCCGTCATCATCCGCCGCACCTCGGTGGCGCCCTGGTCGGTGGCGTCCACGGTGCTGGGCCCACTGCTGGAGCCGCTGGGCCTGGCGGCTATGGTATTGGTGTTCGTGGGCTTCATCCTCCTGCAGAAGGATGACCTGCGCGACCGCTTTGTGCGGCTGGCCGGATCGCGCGACATGCAGCGCACCACCGTCGCGTTGGACGAAGCCGCCAACCGGCTGTCGCGCTATCTGTTCCTGCAGACCTGCATCAATACCAGCTTCGGCATCATTATCGGCACCGGCCTGTGGCTGCTGGGCATTCCCAATGCCGGCCTGTGGGCGCTGATGTCCATGCTGCTGCGCTTTGTGCCCTATGTCGGCGTGCCGCTGGCCTTCCTGTTTCCCTTCACCCTGGCGATGGCGGTCGATCCCGGCTGGGCCAAGATGGTCTGGGTGCTGGCGCTGTATGGCGGCGTCGAGGCGGTGGTCGGCCAGGTGCTGGAGCCTTTCCTCTATGGCCGCAGCATGGGGCTCTCCGCCGTCGCGGTGGTGGTGGCGGCCGTGTTCTGGACCTGGCTGTGGGGGCCGGTCGGACTGCTGCTGTCGACGCCGCTGACCATGTGCTTCGTGGTGTTCAGCCGTCATGTGGAAGGCCTGAAATTCCTGGACGTGATGCTGGGCGACCAGCCGGCGCTGCGCTTCGAGGAAAGCCTGTATCTGCGCATGCTGGCGGAAGATCCCGACGAAGCCGCCGACGAAGCCGAAGCCTTCCTGAAGGAGAATTCGCTGTCGGCCTATTATGACGAGGTAGCGGCACGTGCCCTGATGCTGGCGCAGAATGACGTCAATCGCGGCGTGCTGGATCCGCTGCGGCAGAACCGCATCCGCGACGCCATCAAGGGCCTGATCATCAACCTGTCGGACCGCAAGGACGACCATCCGCCGCCGGCCGAACTGCCGCCGGGCTGGCAGAATGCGCCGGTGTTGTGTGTCGCCGGACGCGGACCGCTGGACGAAGCCGCGGCGCTGCTGCTGGTGGACATGCTGGGCAAGTACGGCATCGGCGCGCGGGTGGTGTCGTCGGACGAAACCTCGGCCACCAACATCCGCGACCTGGACTGTCACGGCGTGCAGATGGCCTGCGTCTCCTATCTGGAGCCCGGCACCTTCAAGAATGCGCGCTACCAGGTGCGGCGCCTGCGGGCGCGGCTGCCGGGGGTGCCGGTGATGGCGATCTTCTGGGGACTGGCGGGCGACAATTCGCGCTATCTCGACGGCATCGAGGCGACGGAGTGCGATATCGTCACCACCGGCCTGAAGGAAACGGTGCAGCATGTGCTGACCTTCGCCCGCCGCTCGCGCCAGGCCATGGCGTAATGCACATCATCAAACAGACGGAGCCGCAGGCATGAGAACATTCGAAATCATCGCCGCACTGTTCCTGGCGGTCATCGTTTTCATTGTGCTGAAGGTGATCGGCCTGGTGATAAAATTCGCCCTGATCGCCGCCCTGCTGGGCTTTGTCGTGGGGCTGTTGCTGGCGCGGATGTTTCGCAGCAACAAGTAATGGCGACCCCGGCTGGATTCGAACCAGCGACCACCGGCTTAGAAGGCAGGTGCTCTATCCAACTGAGCTACGGAGTCGTGAGGCCAGTTTAACCGATCAGTGCGACCCCACTAATGCGACCACGGCACCTTGCGGTCGAACTTGAAATTGTCCGAATAGGCTTTGGGCTTGGGCACCAGCACATGCGGCTCAAACACCTGGGCCGGGATGCCGTTGGCGGTGGCATAGGCCACGGCCTCTTCGGCGGTGTCGAACTCCAGTGTCACCTGCTGGCGCATGTCGCCCGACGAGGTCCAGCCCATCAGGGGATCGATGGTGCGCGGCGTCTCCGGCTCATATTCCAGCACCCACAGCTTGGTGCGGGCCTTGCCCGACTGCATGGCGTTCTTCGCTGGTCTGTAGATGCGCGCGCGCATAAGGCCCTCAAAAAGTTGGTCGGGGCGGAGGGATTCGAACTCTCGACCCCTAGCTCCCAAAGCTAGTGCTCTACCAGGCTGAGCTACGCCCCGACTTAACAAAAACAAGCAGTTAAGCCAACCGCCGGATGGTCGCAAGGCCTAACCGGCTGCTGG
>JAQGLO010000074.1 GCA_028292825.1 Alphaproteobacteria bacterium
GGGCTGTTTCCAACGCCGTGGGGCGGTTCGAGAAGCAGACCCGGACCCTGCTGGATGACGGCTGGGACGATGGCTGGCGGGCGGACGATGACGCGCCTCCCCCGATCCGGACCGAAGTGATCACCGATGCCACCCGCACCATCATCGCGCACAACAAGTCGCCCGACCTGTCCTTCGACCAGTCGATCAATCCTTATCGTGGCTGCGAGCATGGCTGCATTTACTGTTTCGCCCGTCCTACCCATGCTTATATGGGCCTGTCGCCGGGCGTGGATTTCGAATCACGGCTGTTCGCCAAGCCCAATGCGGCGGAGCTTCTGGCCATGGACCTGAGCGCGCCGGGCTATGTGCCCAAAGTGATCGCCCTGGGCACCAACACCGATCCCTATCCGCCGCTGGAGAGGAAGATGCGGATCACGCGCTCCATCCTGGAAGTGCTGCGCGACTTCCGCCATCCCGTCGCCATCGTCACCAAGTCGCCGCTGATCCTGCGCGATCTCGATATCCTGTCCGAGATGGCCGCGATGGGCCTGGCCAAGGCGGCGTTGTCCATCACCACCCTCGATCGCCAGCTGGCGCGGCAGATGGAGCCGCGCGCCGGCACGCCATCGCGGCGGCTGGCGGCGATCCAGGGTCTGACCGATGCGGGCGTGCCCGCCGGCGTGATGTTCGCACCCGCCATTCCGGCGCTGAACGATCACGAGATGGAAGCGGTGCTGTCGGCAGCGCATGACCATGGCGCGCGCACGGCCGGCTATGTCTTGTTGCGCCTTCCCCTGGAGATCAAGGACCTGTTCCGCGAATGGCTGGAGGTCAATGTCCCCGGCCGCGCCAAGCATGTGATGACCCTGGTGCGCCAGATGCGCGGCGGCAAGGATTACGACGCCAACTGGAACACCCGCATGAAGGGCACCGGGCCCTATGCCGAGGTTATGGCACGGCGCTTCCACATGGGGGTGAAGCGGCTGGGCATGAACCGGCCCGGAACGCCCCTGGCGGTGCACAAGTTCCGGCGCCCGGCCCGCACCGGCGACCAGCTGGCGCTTTTTTGAATTCTGCGCCGGTTGGGCCACCGGTTTTGATTGGGTTTGTCAGCCTCGCCTCTTCCAGCTGCAAATGGCGGCGCGCTATAAGCGTCCATGCCCCATTACATCTATGAGTCCCGCCTGCTGAAGACCATGGCCGGCCCCATCTGCGGCGTGGACGAAGCCGGGCGTGGCCCGCTGGCCGGGCCGGTGGTGGCGGCGGCGGTGATCCTGGACCGCAAGCGCATTCCCAAGGGGCTGAACGACTCCAAGCAATTGCGCGAAGAAGAGCGCGAAGACCTCTTCCCGCGCATCCTGGAAATGGCCGTTGCGGTGGGCGTGGGGGAAGCCAGCGTGGACGAGATCGACCTGCTGAATATCCGCATGGCAACGCACCAGGCGATGGCGCGCGCGGTGCGGGCGCTGGCTGTGGCGGCGCAGTTCGCGCTGGTGGACGGCAATGATGCGCCGGCCCTGCCCTGCCGCTGCGACACGCTGATCAAGGGTGACGGGCGCAGCGTCTCGATCGCCGCCGCCAGCATTGTCGCCAAGGTGACGCGCGACCGTCTGATGGTGCGGCTGCATGACGAACATCCCCACTACAACTGGAAGAACAACAAGGGCTATGGCACGCCGGATCACTATTCGGGGATGCGCAGCCATGGCGTGACCGTCCATCACCGCCGCAGCTTTTCCCCGGTGCGCAGCATCCTGCAGGGCGAAGCGGTGGCGCTGGCGGATATTCTGGTGGGCTAGTCCTTGGCCTCGAACGAATAGACCGCCTTGCGCCAGAATCCCGTCGGCATGTAGCAGTGGACATCGAAATCCACGTCATCGATGCATTTGGGATCGCCCAGGCTGTGCTGGTAGCCGCCGCGCCGCATGCAATCCACCACCGTTTCCCCGATGGCGTCATGGCGCTCGTCCGGATCGCTGAGGCCGTCAACCGGTGTGGCCTTGGTGGCCTCGGCCACGCATTGGGCAAGGTCCTGCTTCTGGGCGGGAAAGCATCCGCCCAAAAGCGGCAGAAGCAGCAACAGGATCAGCGGCGATCGCACGTTTCGGGAATCTTCCGTCTTCGCGCTGGATGGCGCGTATTGTTGGGCGTGTCCGCCGGGCAGGAATTTGCGACGCGCTCCACTGCTTCGCGGACCCAGTCTAATGGACAGGAATGACAGCGCCAACGCGTGCCGACCGGCCATGTTTCCCGATGCGCAATCTTTTCTCCTCGATACACCACATCTTGTATGGGGATGAATCTGGGACTCAAATATCTAACACTTTGATTCCTCAAGACTCTTGACGCGTGAGTCGCACCGAATCACTGTGAATCCCGCTGTTGATAAGTTTGCGGGGCACGACAATGACTTCCTTGAAGCTGGACCAGGTGATCGAAGGCGACTGCGTGGAGCGCATGCGCGCTCTGCCCGCAGGCTGCGCCGACCTGGTGTTCGCCGACCCGCCCTACAACATGCAGCTGCGCGGCGAACTGCGCCGTCCCGACCAGTCCAAGGTGGACGCGGTGGACGATCACTGGGACCAGATCGGCAGCTTTTCCGACTATGACAAGTTCACCCGTGACTGGCTGTCGGCCGCGCGCCATGTGCTGAGCGACACCGGCGCCATCTGGGTGATCGGCAGCTATCACAACATCTTCCGGGTGGGCGCGATCCTGCAGGATCTGGGCTTCTGGATCCTGAATGATGTGGTGTGGCGCAAATCCAATCCCATGCCCAACTTCAAGGGCCGCCGCTTCACCAACGCGCACGAGACCCTGATCTGGGCCACCAAGAATCCGGAGCAGAAATACACCTTCAACTATGAAGCCATGAAGGCGCTGAACGACGAACTGCAGATGCGCAGCGACTGGACCCTGCCGATCTGCAACGGGCATGAACGCATCAAGGGCGCCGACGGGCAGAAAGCGCATTCGACCCAGAAGCCGGAATCGCTGCTCCATCGCGTGGTCGTGGCTTCCACAAAGCCAGGCGATGTTATCCTCGACCCCTTCTTCGGCAGCGGCACCACCGGCGCGGTCGCCAAGCGGCTGGGCCGCCATTACATCGGCATCGAGCGCGAGAAGGTCTATGCCGATGTGGCGCGCGCCCGCATCGCTGAAGTGGTGCCGGCCGACAGCGATGTGATCGA
>JAQGLO010000044.1 GCA_028292825.1 Alphaproteobacteria bacterium
TCATCCGCCGGCTGGACCAGGAAAAGGAAAACAGCAGGCTGATCGGCGTGCTGCGCGAAGGCAGCGATGGCTGGCGGCTGGCGCCGATCAACAAGAAAGAGCGCACCGAATATGCGCTGGACAAGAACGATCTGGGCGGCGCCAAGCACAATGAACTGGTGGCAGCGGAACTGACCTCCGGCCGCATCGCCGGTTTCAGCCGGGTGAAGGTGGTCGAGCGCATCGGCTCGATGGACAGTCCCAAAACGATCAGCCTGATCGCCATCCACGATCACGGCATCCCAACCGATTTCCCCGCCGCCGTGATCGAACAGGCCAAGGCGGCGCAGCCGATAGATCCGCGCGGCCGCGCCGACCTGCGCGCTGTGCCGCTGGTCACCATCGATCCGCCCGACGCCCGCGATCACGACGATGCGGTATGGGCCGGTCCCGATGACGATGAGCGCAACAGCGGCGGCCATGTCATCCTGGTCGCCATCGCCGACGTCGCCCATTACGTCACCTCCGGCTCGGCGCTGGACAAGGAAGCCCTGAAGCGCGGCAACAGTGCCTATTTCCCCGACCGTGTCGTGCCGATGCTGCCGGAAGAACTGTCTGCCGATCTGTGTTCGCTGCGGGAACATGTCGATCGCGCCTGTCTCGTCGCGCGCATGGTGTTCGACCGCAATGGCCACAAGAAAAGCCATACCTTCCTGCGGGGCGTGATGCGTTCGGCGGCGCGGCTGACCTATGCCCAGGCGCAGGCCGCGTTCGACGGCAATCCGCATGACGGCATGACCGATACGGTCAAGAAGACGCTGGCCGATGTGTGGGTGGCCTATCAGTCGCTGACCATCGCGCGCGGCAAGCGCGATCCGCTGGATCTGGACCTGCCGGAACGGCGCGTGATACTGGGCGAGGATGGCAAGGTCGCCTCCATCGCCTATCGCGACCGGCTGGAATCCATGAAGCTGATCGAAGAATTCATGGTGCTGGCCAATGTCGCGGCCGCCGAGGCGCTCGAACACAAGCGCACGCCGCTGATCTATCGCGTCCATGACACACCGTCGAAGGAGAAGCTGTTCGCCTTCTCCGACTTCCTGCGCACCCTCAAGATCGAATTCACCAAGGGCCAGGTGATCCAGCCCGGCGTGTTCAACCGCGTCCTGGCCGGCGCCAAGGGCACGGCCAACGAGGCCGTGATGAACGATGTCGTGCTGCGGTCCCAGGCCCAGGCGATCTATCACCCGGCCAATATCGGCCACTTCGGCCTGAACCTGGCCAAGTATGCCCATTTCACCTCGCCCATTCGCCGCTATGCCGACCTGATCGTGCATCGCGCCCTGATCCGGGCGTTCGACCTGGGTGAAGGCGGGCTGACCGACCGCGAGATCGGCACCTTGTCCGCCACTGCCGAGCACATCACCATGACCGAGCGCCGCGCCATGGCGGCGGAGCGCGATTCCACCGACCGCTATGTCGCGGCCTTCATGGAAGACCGCATCGGCCAGACCTTCGATGCCCGCGTCACCGGCGTCACCCGCTTCGGTCTGTTCGTGCGTCTGGCCGGCACGGGCGCGGAAGGGCTGATCCCCATCCGCAACCTGGGCGCCGACTTCTTCCACCATGACGAAAAGCGCCAGGCGCTGGTCGGCAGCCGCACCAATGTCAGCTTCGGCATGGGCGCGGTGCTGGCGGTGAAGCTGCTGGAAGCCGCCCCCCTGACCGGGGGCCTGCGATTCTCGCTGGCCGACGGGTCGGGCGGCGAGGACCGGCCCGAGCGCAAGCCCAAGCCAGGCCGCCCCGGAAAACCGCCCAAAAAGGGCCGCTTCAAGCCCAAAAAGCGCTGATTTCCGCCGTTTTAAGCAGAATTGCTTGACAGAGCAGGCGGTTATCCGCCATTACCCGGCCCTCTCGATACGACCTTTTTGGAGTTTCCCATGGCGAAGCCGACCACCGCGAAAATTCGCCTCAACAGCGAAGGCAAGTCCGGCTTCTTCTATGTCACCAAGAAGAATACCCGCACCATGACCGAGAAGTTCTCGATCAAGAAGTACGACCCGGTGCTGCGCAAGCATGTCGAGTTCAAGGAAGGCAAGATCAAGTAAGACGCTGCCTTGCAGCGGGCCCTTGATCGTCTTTCATCCGAACAATTTGATGTCCTGATCGTCGGCGGCGGCGCCACCGGCTGCTTCACCGCGCGCGATGCGGCGATGCGCGGCCTGAAGGTGGCGCTGGTCGAAGCGCGTGACTTTGCCTCCGCCACCAGCGCCCACAATTCCAAGCTGGCCCATGGCGGGCTGCGCTACCTGAAGAATTTCGAATTCCGCCTGGTGCGCGAGAGCCTGGCCGAGCGCCGGGGCCTGATGCGGATGGCGCCGCACCTGGTGCGGCCGCTGCCTTTCTTGCTGCCGCTGTATGGCGCGGGTCTTGTCGAACGGCTGAAGCTGAAAGCCGGACTGACGCTGTATGACCTGCTGTCCTTCGACCGCAATCGCGGCGTCCCCGCCAAGTTGCCCGGTCATCGCTGGCTAAGCCGCAGGTGCGCGCTGGAACGCGAGCCGGTGCTGGCGGGCGAGACCTTCGAAGGCGCCTTCGAATATCACGACGCCCAGATGTATTCCCCCGAGCGCATCGCGCTGGAGAATTTGATCGACGCCGACGCCCATGGCGCCGCCATCGCCAACTATGTTTCCGCCGACCGGCTGCTGATGCGGGATGGCAAGGTGGAAGGTGTCAGCGCCCATGAAGTGATGACCGGTGCCGTGTTCGATATCCGGGCCAAGACGGTGTTGGTGGCGGCCGGTCCCTGGGCCGACCTGTTCCTCGAACGGGCCAGTGGGCAGAAGTCCGCGCATCACCTGATCCGCTCCAAGGGCATCCATGTGATGGTGCCGCAAATCAGCAAGGCGGGTCTCACGATCGAGGCAGGCAACGGGCATCTCTTCGCCCTGCCCTGGCGCGGCCACACCCTGCTGGCCACCACCGACACGCCTTTCACCGGCGACCCCGCCACTGTTGCCGTGACGGAAGAGGATATCGAAGGCTTCCTCGCCACCTTCTGCAAGTACCTGCCGCAGGCCGGGCTGACGCCGGAGCGGGTGGAGTTCTTCTATGCCGGACTGCGTCCGCTGGTCAGTGACGGCTCCAAGGACAGCTACAATGTCAGCCGCCGCTCCGAACTGGTGGATCACACCAGCGAACAGCTCGACGGCGTGTTCTCGGCGCTGGGCGGCAAATGGACCACCTCGCGGCAGCTGGCCCAGACCATCACCGACGCACTGGTGGCGAAGCTGGAAAAGAAGGCGCCGCCCTGCGCCACCGCTTCCACGCCCCTGCCCGGCGGCCGGTTCGACGATTTCGACGGCCTGACGCGGGGCTTCCAGAAAACCTATCCCGGCATCGGCAGCATGCGTCCCATGGCGCACATGCTGGGCGCGCGCCTGCCGCTGGCGCTGAAAGGCGCGCGGATGACGGACCTGGTGAAACTGAACCAGAGCGGCGATACCATGGCGCAGGTGTTGCTGGCGCTGCGCGAGGAAATGGCCATGACCCTGGAAGACATGGTGATGCGCCGCACCGGGATCGGCCAGTTCGGGCCGCCCGATGCGGGCGTGGTGGACCGCATCGCCAAATTGATGGCGGCACAGCTGGGCTGGAACGACGAAAAGACTGCCCGCGAGATCGAAAGTCTGGAGCCCCTTTACAGGACCGCGTCATGACCGCCTTCGTGGTGTTCAATCCCAATTCCGCAAACGGCGACACGGGGCGCGATTGGGAGGACATCGAGGCGGCGCTGGAGCGCATCTTCCCGCTGATGACCTTCTTCGTCACCAATGCCCCCACCCAGGCCGCCCGCATGGTGCGCGACGCCCTGCATGACGGGCATATGGAGATCGTGGCGGTTGGCGGCGACGGCACCATCAACGAGGCGCTGAACGGTTTCTTCGAGCGCGGCGCCGCGGTGTCGCCGGATGCGGTGTTCAGTTTCGTGCATAGCGGCGATGACAGTGCCTTGTGCCGGCATTTCGGACTGGCGACCGGCTGGCGGGCCGGGATCGCGCATCTCAAGCAGGCGCGCATCCGCAAGGTGGATGTGGGCCGCGTCGCCTGCCTCAGCGATGCGGGCGCGCCGGTCGCGCGCTATTTCCTGGGCGGCGCCAGCTTCGGCTTGAGCGCCAGCATCGCTGCGCGGCTGGGCGCCAGCCGCATCGCGCGCTTCTTCGGGCTGGGCTTTGCGCGCTGGCTGCACAGCCGGCTCGCCCTGGCCGAATGGCACGAATGCCGGGTGCGGCTGATGGCCGATGGCACGGACGAGATTGCCGGCATCGCCAATGTCACGGTATCGCCGCAAGGCGGGCTGTTCGACCTGGGGATCACGGGGGGGCGCTCGCGGGCGCGTGTCCTGGCCGCGCTGAAGCGCGGCGCGGCGCGGCGGCTGCGGTCGCTGCGGCTGACCGCTGCCCCAACCCTGGACACACATGGCGCGGTGAAGGTGGAAACCGACGGCGAAAGCGCCGGGGTGCTGCCCGCCACCTTCGAGATTTACCCTGCCGCCATCAATCTGCGCGTCTGACGCCGGCTTTGCGCTAGGTTCCCGCCATGAGCTTCGATCAGAACCGGATTCGCTGGAATGGCTGGGGACCGCGCGACGATGCGCTGTCCGAAAGCCAGTGGCGCTGGCTGGCCGATGCGCTGGCGATGCCCGCACTTCTGGCAACGCCGCCCCGCGCGCTGGAGGATATCGCCCTGCCGCCGCCCAGGCTGGCCGCCGCGGTGTGGCAGCAGTTCCGGGTGTTCGGCGATGTGCGGCAGGACAATCTGGCGCGCGCCAGCCATGCCGCCGGCCGGGGCCTCACCGACCTGCTGCGGCTGCGGGCCGGCGACCTGTCGCGGGCGCCGGATGCGGTGCTGTATCCCAGGGACGAAGACGCCGTGCTGGCGCTGTTGCGGCTGTGCGCCGAACTGGACATCGCCGTCGTGCCGTTCGGCGGCGGCACCAGTTTGGTGGGCGGCGTCACGCCGCTGCGCGGCAAGCATGCGGCCATCATCGCGCTGGACATGTCGGCGATGGCGCGTCTCACCCTGGTGGATGCGCTGTCGGGACTGGCCCAGGCACAGGCCGGCATCAGCGGGCCGGAACTGGAACGCCAGCTCGCGGCGCATGGACTGATGCTGGGACATTTTCCCGGCTCGTTCGAATTCTCAACCCTGGGCGGATGGATCGCCCATCATGGCGCAGGCCAGGAAGCGACCCGCTATGGCCGCGCCGGCGACTGGCTGCAAGGTGTACGGATGGCGACCCCCACCGGCCTGCTGGCATCGGGCGGATCGCGCGCGACAGGTCTGGATTTGCGCGCAATTGCGCTGGGATCGGAAGGCGTGTTCGGTGTCATCACCGCGGCGACATTGCGGGTGCACAGGATCGCCGCGAAGGAAGACTATCGCAGCTATCTGTTTCCGGATTTCGCCGCCGGGCTGGCGGCGATGCGCGAAGCTTCGCGGGCCGGCATCCCGCACACCATGCTGCGGCTGTCGGATGCGGCGGAGACCGGCTTTGGCCGTGCCCTGGCGCGGGCGGGGCGGCTGTTCGACCTGCGGGCAAGGCTGGCGGATATCTATCTGGAAATCCGTCGCTTCGACGCGCGCGCCGTCGCCCTGACGGCGGGTTTTGAAGACCCGGCGGCGCGCAAGCGGTTCGATGCCCTGGCCAGGAAGCATGGTGCGCTGGCGCGGGGCGAGGACAAGGACTGGCCGGCGCGACGCTTCGCCTTCGGCTATCGCCGCGATACCTTGCTGGACCGGGGCCTGGGCATCGACATGGTCGACACCACCACCAGCTGGTCGAAATTGCCCGACATGCATGCGGCGGTCAGCAGCGCGCTGGATCATGCCATGCGCAAGAACGCCCCGCGCGAAGGCGCGCACGGACTGGTGCTGGCGCATGTGGGCCATGACCGCCATGACGGCGCCAGCTTGAATTTCACCTATATCTTTCCGCGTGTGCTGGACGGCGAACTGGCCCAGGCCACCGCGATCAAGCAGGCCGCGATGGAGGCGATCGTGGCGCAGGGCGGCGCCATCAGCCATGCCCATGGCGTGGGCGAAGATCACCTGCCCTGGATGGAACAGGAAAAAGGCGCGGCGGGGATCGAAGTGCTGCGCGGCATCAAGCGGGCGCTGGACCCCAAGGGCGTGATGAATCCCGGGAAACTTATTCCCTAGGCCGCGTCGAGTGCCGCACGCACCGCCTTGGCGGCAGCGGCGACGGCGTCATGCGCCTGGGGCAATATCGTCTGCAGATAGATGAAGCAGTGCACCATGTCGGCATAATCGACGACGGCAACCTTCACCCCCGCCCCTTTCAGCTTGTCGGCATAGGCCATGCCTTCGTCATGCAGCGGATCATAGCCGCCCAGCATCACATAGGCGGGCGGCAGGCCCGCAAAGTCCTTCGCCCGCAGCGGGGAGACGCGCGGCGAACTGGTGTCGGTGCCCGGCGGCAGATAGAGGGAATGGAAATATTCGATGGCGCGGCGTTCCAGGAAATAGCCCACCGCGAATTCGTTCAGCGACGACGTCTCGCCGCCGATCTGGATGTTGGGAAACATCAGCAGCTGGAAGGCCAGCTTCAGGCCGCCCTTTTCCTTCGCCAGCTGGGTGACGATGGCGGCCAGCATGGCGCCCGCGCTGTCGCCACCCACCGCGATACGGCCCGCATCCACGCCGAGGTCGGCGGCGTTCTGCTCGATCCATTGGGTGGTGGCCCAGGCATCTTCCACGGCGGCGGGGTAGGGATTCTCCGGCGCCAGGCGGTAATCCACCGCGATCACCTTGAAGCCGCCCTCCGCCGCGAACTGGCGGCACAGCCCGTCATGGCTTTCCAGGCTGCCGGCGACAAAGCCGCCGCCATGGAAATAAATCAACGCCGGCAGTGGGCCGCTGGCGGCGACAGGCGCGTAACCGCGGGCGCGGATTTCGCCGCCCGGTCCGGGAATGAGGAAATTGTCGATCCGGCCCACCGCCACATCCTTGGCCGCCGTCAGTTGCATCATGGCGGCGAAGGATTGCCGCGTGACGGCGGGCGGCACGTCCCAGGCCTTGGGGCGCGGGATCGATGCGGCGCGGTCGAGGAAGTTTTTCACCAGCGGATCGAGCGGCATGATCGTCCTGCGCAGAATGCGTCAGACGCTAACGCATCAGCGGCAGTTTCGCCTAGTGGATGGAAATTCTTCCGCCGGGATCGACACGGCCGGTGTTGATGTCGCCCAGAAGCACCAGCATCACGAACCAGAACTTGGCGCGCTCATGGCTGCCTTCGGCTTCCAGGGTCATCACCGCGCGGCTGGCATAGTCAGACGCCGCCGCGCCATGTTCCGCGGCCAGGTCGCCCGCAAGGCGATAGAGATCACCGGTTGACATTGCCATGGCGCAAGCATGGCAGGCGGCGATGAACGGTGACTTAACCGGAATATTATGTTTCTATAACAATGGCTTGCACTATAACTACACGAGTGATGCGTAATTTGCTATATTTCCCAGCCCTTCATGCGTGGATTATCCGTGCGTAGCATTCTTCTCATCGTTGGCGGCGGCATCGCGGCTTACAAGAGCCTGGAACTGGTGCGCCGCCTCGCCGAGCGCGGCATCAGGACCCGCGCCATCCTGACCAGCGCGGGGGCGGAATTCGTCACGCCCTTGTCACTGTCGGCGCTGACCGGCGACAAGATCTATTCCGACCTGTTCAGCCTGACCGATGAAGCGGAGATGGGGCACATCCAGCTGTCGCGCTCTGCCGATCTCGTCGTCGTCGCGCCCGCCACCGCCGACCTGATGGCCAAGCTGGCGAATGGTCTGGCCAATGATCTCGCCTCCACCACCCTGCTGGCCACCGACAAGAAAGTGCTGATGGCGCCCGCCATGAATGTGCGGATGTGGGAGAGCGCGCCGGTAAAGCGCAATCGCGCGCAACTGGAGAAAGACGGCGTGCTGTTCGTCGGTCCCAATGACGGCGAAATGGCATGCGGCGAATTCGGTCCGGGCCGCATGGCTGAACCGCTGGAGATCGTCGCGGCCATCGAAAAGGCGCTGGCCGTCGATGGCGCGCTGAAAGGCGTGCGCGCGCTGGTGACGGCGGGGCCGACGCGCGAGCCGGTGGATCCGGTGCGCTTCCTGGCCAACCATTCCAGCGGCAAGCAGGGTTATGCCATTGCCGAGGCGCTGGCGCGCGCGGGCGCGGACACCACACTGGTCTCCGGGCCGGTGTCGCTGACGCCGCCGCAAGGCGTGAAGCTGATGCGCGTGACCACGGCGCGCGAGATGCTGGCGGCTTGCGAGGCCGCCCTGCCCGCCGACGTGCTGGTGATGGCGGCGGCGGTGGCCGACTGGCGTCCGGATATCGCCGCGAACTCCAAGATCAAGAAAAGCGCCGACCGCCCCCAGGACGCGCGAAGCGCGGCTGAAGAAAACAGAGTGCCGCTGATCAAACTGGTGGAAAATCCGGACATACTGGCGACGCTGGCGGCGCATGCGGCACGGCCGCGGCTGGTGATCGGCTTTGCCGCCGAGACCGATGACGTGGTGGCCAACGCTGTCGCCAAGCGCGGCCGCAAGGGCGCCGACTGGATCATCGCCAATGACGTGTCGGGCGACGTGTTCGGGGGCGCGCGCAACCAGGTGCATCTGGTGAGCGAAAGCGGCGTGGAAGACTGGCCGGACATGACAAAAAGCGAAGTGGGGGCGCGACTGGCGGCCCGGATCGCGGAAAAACTGAAGGGTGCAGCGTAATGAAGGTCGGGATCAAACGTCTGGCGCACGCATCGGATTTGCCCTTGCCCCATTACGCCACCCCGGGTTCGGCGGGGCTGGACCTGCTGGCGGCGATCGACGAAGAGATCGAATTGCTGCCCGGCCAGCGCCTGGCCGTGCCCACCGGCATCGCCATAGAACTGCCGCTGGGCGTGGAGGCGCAGATACGCCCGCGCTCCGGCCTGGCGCTGAACCATGGCATCACCTGCCTCAACAGCCCCGGCACCATCGACAGCGACTATCGCGGCGAGATCAAGGCCATCCTGATCAACCATGGCGACAAGGTCTTCGTCATCGCGCGCGGCCACAAGATCGCGCAGATGGTGATCGCGCGCCATGAACAGGCGGACCTAGTCGAGGTTGAAGCCCTGAGCGAAAGCGAGCGCGGCGCGGGCGGCTTCGGCTCCACCGGCATGACGGCGAAAGCATAAAATGCTGAAGCTGTCGCGCAAGACCCTGCTGGCGCTGGAGGCGGTGATCGACATCGCCTTCAATGCGCGGCCGGAGCCTGTGCAGGCCAAGGAGATCACCGCGCGCCAAGGCGTGCCGCAGCGCTACCTGGAACAGGTGATGCAGCAGCTGGTGCGCGCCGGCATCCTGAAGGGCGTGCGCGGCCCGCGCGGCGGCTATCGCCTGGCGCGGGAACGGCGGCGCATTTCGGTGGGCGACGTGGTGCGGGTGGCCGAAAGCATCGAGGATGACGAGGAAAAGCACACACCGCGCAGCGACCTGGGCATGCGCATCGTCGCGCCCTTTGTCGCCACCCTGCAGGACGAATTGATGGTGCGGCTGGATTCGGTATCGATCGAAGACCTGTGCCAGCGGGCGCGGCAGGCCAATGTGGATGCCGGGACCGTCGCCGATTTCACGATATGAGGATTTGAGAATGGAACAGGGAAAGCCGGGACGCGGTCGCATCTATGACAGCATCACCCAGACCATCGGCGACACGCCGCTGGTCAGGATGAAGCGCATGAACCAGGGCGGCGCCGACATCCTGCTGAAGCTGGAATTCTTCAATCCTTTGTCCTCCGTGAAGGACCGCATCGGCGTCAACATGATCGAGGCGATGGAGAAGCAGGGCATCATCACGCCCGGCAAGACCACGCTGATCGAACCGACCAGCGGCAATACCGGCATCGCGCTGGCCTTTGTCGCCGCCGCCAAGGGCTATCGCCTGATCCTGGTGATGCCGGAATCCATGTCGCTGGAACGCCGCAAGATGTTGATGATCCTGGGGGCGCAGATCGAACTGACCGAAGCCGCCAAGGGCATGAAGGGCGCCATCGCTCGCGCCCACGAGCTGGTGGCAGAGCATCCCGGCGCCGTGATCCCGCAGCAGTTCGAGAACCCCGCCAATCCGGAAATTCACCGCAGCACCACGGCGGAGGAAATCTGGAACGACACCGACGGCAAGGTGGACATCGTGATCAGCGGCGTCGGCACCGGCGGCACCATCACCGGCGTCGGCCAGGTGCTGAAAGAAAAGAAGCCCGGCGTGAAGATGATCGCGCTGGAGCCGGAAGACAGCCCGGTTCTGTCGGGCGGCGCCCCCGGCCCGCACAAGATCCAGGGCATCGGCGCCGGCTTCGTGCCCGCCATCCTGGACCGCAAGGTGATCGACGAGGTTATCACCATTTCCAATGAAACCGCGCTGGAAACGGCGCGGCGCGCGGCGCGGGAAGAAGGTATCCCGGTGGGCATCTCGTCGGGCGCCGCCATCGCCGCCGCGCTGGAAGTTGGCGCGCGGCCGGAAAATTTCGGCAAGACCATCGTGGCGATCATTCCCAGCTTCGCGGAACGCTATCTGTCGACGGCGCTGTTCGAAGGGCTGTAGCACGCCTGCTTCATGCTTCGACAAGCTCAGCATGAGGACTTTTCTCAGCCCTCACCCTGAGCCTGCCGAAGGGTGTGCAACAGGTCCGGCCGGTCGGTGCAAATCGCATCAAGGCCTGAAAGCCGCTGTATGTCCGCAGGATCGTTGACGGTCCAGGCACCTACCTTCAGACCATGTTCGCGCGCATAAGCGACATTATCCGGCGTCGCGTCGAGATAGCTGGGAAACCAGCCCTGCCCGCCTGCCGCCGCAATCATGTCGATCACTGGACGCGCATCGCCTTGCAACTTGTCGGTGGTGAACCAGCATGCGCCACCCCGCGCGCGGATTCGGGTCAGCGCGCGCCAGTCGAAGCCGACGAAGAGGATGTTGTTAGATCCGGCGCAGACGTCGAATGCCGCATCGGCCAGCGCCACCGGATCGGCGCTGTCATCGCTGAGATCGCATTTCAACTCGACCATCAGGGTGAAGGGCCGCGCTGCAATCAGGTCGAGCACCTGTTTCAAGGTCGGGACGGTCGCGCCATCCACGGGCGTCACCATCGGATGTTTGGCGGCATAGGCGCTGCCAGGCATGGGGCGGCCGATATCGAACTGCCGCAATTGCGCCAGCGTCAGATCCTTGATGCGCGGTCCCGGCGTTGTCAGCCATGCGTCATCCTTGCGCGCCACGTCGGCCATCAGGCGGAAATCGTGATGCACCACCACTTCGCCGTCCGCCGACAGTTGCACATCCAGCTCGGCACCGTCGCAGCTGCGCGCCAAGGCGTCCGCGAATGCCGCCAGCGTATTCTCCGGCATCAGCCCCGCGCCGCCGCGATGGGCGATGTTCTTTGGCATCATGGCTCTTTATAGCCCGCCCGTGGGCATCCGTCGCGCAGGCGTGCTATGGGCTCGGCCATGACCGATCATTTGTCTGATCCCGGCCCGCTTGTTCCCGCCAAGGCGCACCGTGCCTGGACGCTGGAAGCGCGCGAGCTGCTGCGCCTGGCGGTGCCGCTGGCCGCCACCCAGCTGGCGCAGATGATCATCCTGGCCACCGACACCCTGATGCTGGGACATTTCAGCAAGCAGGCGCTGGCCGGGGCGGCGATCGGCAACACCATCTATTTCCTGGCCTGGCTGATGGGCAGCGGCGTGCCGATGGCGGTGTCGCCGGTGATCGCCCATATCCAGGGCGCCCATGGCACGGCAGGACGTGAGCGGCGGCGCATCCGCATCGCCCTGCGCATGGGATTGTGGACCGCGGCACTGACATCGCTGCCGCTGATGGCGGCGCTGATATTCGCGCGGCCGATCCTGTTGGCCCTGCACCAGGAGCCGGCGCTTGCCGAAGGCGCGGCCCTGTTCGTGTCGGGCATCGTCTGGGGCCTGCCGTTCGCGCTGGGCTTCCAGGTGCTGCGGAGTTTTTCCACCGCGCTGAGCCGCGCGGTGCCGCCGCTGGTGGTGATCGTGCTGGCCATTGGCTGGAACGCGGGTTTCGATTATGTGCTGATCTTTGGGCACTTTGGCTTTCCGCGCCTGGGACTGCTGGGCGCCGGCATCGCCAGCGCCAGCTCCAACATCTTCAGCTTCGTGGCCTTGCTGGCGATCATCCTGGCCGCGCCGGCGCTGCGCCGCTATCACATCCTGCACCGTGTCTGGCAGCCGCACTGGAAAAGCCTGGTCGAACTGATGCGGCTGGGCTTTCCCATCGGCCTGACCATGGTGTTTGAACTGGCACTGTTCAACGCCGCCACCCTGGCGATGGGCACCTTCGGCATTTCCCCGCTGGCGGCGCACCAGATCGCCATCACCATCCCCTCGCTCACCTTCATGATCCCGCTGGGCATCGGTCTGGCCGCCACCGTGCGCGTGGGTCTGGCGGCAGGCGCGGGCGACCCCGTCGCGGCGCGGCGCGCGGGTTTCACCGCCATCGCCATGGCGGCGATCTTCATGACCGGCGCGGCGGTCGTGCTGCTGCTGTGGCCGCGCCAGATCGCCTCGCTGTGGCTGCCTGACATTGCCGCCAATGCCGATGTGCTGGCGCTGGCGGTTTTGTACCTGCATGTCGCGGCGGCGTTTCAGGTGGTGGACGGCATCCAGGTATCGGCCTCGATGGCGCTGCGCGGTTTGAAGGATGCGCATGGGCCGATGTGGCTGGCGGGCGGCAGCTACTGGCTGGCGGGCGCGCCGGTCTGCGTGCTGCTGGGCTTTGGCCTGCACATGCAGGGGCTGGGCATCTGGATCGGGCTGGCGTTCGGGTTGCTGGTGGCGGCCGTCACGCTGACCACCCGCTTCGCGATCCTGTCAAAACGTCCCGTGCCAGTGGAGCAATAACGCCGTCACGATCAGCGTCAGCACGCCGATCAGGGCGATGCGGGTGGGGCGCGAGCGGCGTTCCTGCTCGGCCGCGATCTGGATGGCGGTGTCGGGGTGCAGCCGCACGCCACCTTCCGACACCATCTGCGACAGGCCCTCGGCGTTCTTCACCAGTTGCGGCAGGTCCTGGGCCAGCCGGCCCAGCGCGCTGAAGGTCTCGCCGGCGCGCGTGAACGCAGCTTCCGGCCCCATGTTTTCATGGACCCATTTCTCGGCCACCGGGCGCGCCGCTTCCCAGATGTCGAAGTCGGGATCGAGCCCACGGCAGACGCCTTCCACCACCACCATGGTCTTCTGCAGCAGGATCAGCTGCGGCTGGGCCTGCATGTCGAAGCGGCGGGTGGTCTCGAACAACTGGCCCAGCAGCCGCGCAATGGAAACGTCACGCGCGGTGCGACCGAAGATGGGCTCACCCACGGCGCGCAGGGCCTGGGCGAAGGTCTCGATGGGATGATGCGGCGGCACGAAGCCGAACTCGTAATGCAGCTCGGCGACCTTGCGATAGTCGCGCTGCAGGAAGCCCGCCAGGGTGCCCGCCATGAAGCGGCGCATGCCGGCATCCAGCCGTCCCATGATGCCGAAATCCACCGCCACCAGCCGGCCCTCGGCGTCGATGAACAGGTTGCCCGGATGCATGTCGGCATGGAAGAAGCCGTCGCGCAGCGCCTGGGTGAGGAAGCTGCGCATCACCAGCACCGCCACCTGTTTGGGATCGCGGCCGCCGGCGGTGATGGCGGCGATGTCACGCACCGAGACGCCGTCGATCCATTCGCTGGTCAGCACGCTTTCGGCGGTGCGGGTCCAGTCAATATGCGGCACGCGGAATTCCGGTTCGCCCCGGGTGCTTTCATACAGCTCGCCCGCCGCGGCGGCTTCCATGCGCAGATCCAGTTCCAGCGCCACGCTATCGGCCAATGTCGCCACCAGCGCGGTGAAGCGCAGGCGGCGTGCCTCTGGGGAAACGCGCTCGGCATTGATGGCGAAGAAGGCCAGGGCATCGAGATCGCGCAAAAAGCGCACGCGCACGCCGGGGCGCAGGATCTTCACCGCCACCCGCACGGGTGGTTCGTCACTTGTCTGGGCGCGATGCACCTGGGCGATGGAGGCGGCGGCCAAGGCGGCGCCGAAGCTGGAGAACAGGGCTTCCACTGGCTTGCCGAAGGCGCGGGCGATTTCGGCGCGGGCCTGGTCGTCGGGAAATGGCGGCAGGCGGTCCTGCAGGTGTTCCAGCGATGTGGCGACCTTTTCGCCCACAATGTCGGGCCGTGTCGCCAGCATCTGGCCCAGCTTGATGTAAGCCGGCCCCAGCTTCTTCAGTGCATCACCCAGCCGGATGCCGGCATCCGGCTTTTTCGCGCGAAAGGCTATGGCCGCGGGCGCAAGCACCAGCGCCGCATAAGCCAGGCGAAAGAAACTGGAAACAGAGTTCATTACAGGCGCCAGGCCGAATGCATGGCGGCAATGCCGCCCGAAAGATTGCGCACCTTCACCTGCCCCAGCCCGGCGTCGGCAATCATCTGGGCGAATTTCGCCTGGGGCGGAAAGCGGCGGATGCTTTCGGCGAGATAGCGGTAGCTGTCTTCGTCCTTGGCGACGAAGCCGCCGATCTTGGGCATCAGCTTGAAGGAATAGGCGTCATACAAGGTGTCGAGCCCCGGCACTTCCACCTTGGAGAATTCCAGGCACAGGAAGCGCCCGCCCGGCTTCAGCACCCTGCGCGCTTCGGCCAATGCGACATCGATATGCGTCACATTGCGGATGCCGAAGGCGATGGTATAGGCGTCGAAGCTGGCATCGGGGAACGGCAGCGCTTCGGCGTTGCCGCAGACCCATTCGATGGCGGTTTCGCCTTTTTCTTCGGCGCGGCGCACGCCCTCGCCCAGCATCTGGGCGTTGATGTCGCAAACCGTGACCGCAGCTTCACCGCCGCGCGCGCGCGCCAAGTCGACGATGCGAAAGGCGATGTCGCCAGTGCCGCCGGCCACGTCCAGGCTCTTCCAGCCCGGCTGCGGGTTCAGCCATTCCACCATCGCGTCCTTCCAGATGCGGTGGACGCCCACGCTCATCAGGTCGTTCATCAGGTCGTAGCGGGCGGCGACGGAGGAAAAGACCTCCTTCACCAAGCCTTCCTTCTGGCCTTCCGGCACGTCACGGAAACCGAAACTGGCGGTTTTGTCAGTCATGCCCGGAACATAGCCGCCCCCCGCGTCCTAGGCTACCGTTCGCCGCTGCGACCTTTAAGATGAGCAAATGCCCGAACTGCCCGAAGTCGAAACTGTCCGCCTGGGGCTGCTGCCCGTACTGGAAGGCCATACCCTGACCCAGGTCGAGACGCGGCGCGGCGACCTGCGTGTGCCCTTCCCGCGCGATTTCGCGGCCCGGATGCGCGGCCGCAAGGTGAAGAAGCTGTGGCGGCGGGCCAAGTACCTGCTGGCCGACCTCGACAGCGGCGAGACCTTGGTGATCCATCTGGGCATGTCGGGGCGGATGAGCGTCTTTGTGGAAGGCAAGGCGCGCCGCATCGGCAGCTATGTCTATGACAAGGCGCCCGAAGGCGCCGGTACCGGCAAGCACGACCATGTGGTGTTCGACACCGATGCCCCGGCCCGCATCATCTTCAACGATCATCGCCGCTTCGGACTGATGACGTTGGTCGAGACGGCGCATCTGCAAACCGACAAGCTGTTCAAGGATATCGGCATCGAGCCGCTGTCGCCCGGCTTCAACACCGCCCATCTGATGACGTCGCTGGACGGCAAGAAGACACCCATCAAGTCGGCGCTGCTGGACCAGCGCGTGGTGGCGGGGCTGGGCAATATCTATGTCTGCGAGGCGCTGTTCCGGGCGAAGATCTCGCCCAAGCGGCTGGCCGGTTCAATCACGAAGGAACGCATTGGACCGCTGGTCACGGCGATCAAGAAAGTGCTGAAGGATGCCATCGCGGCCGGCGGCTCGACCTTGCGCGACCATGCCCAGGCCACCGGCGATCCCGGCAATTTCCAGCACCGCTTTCTGGTCTATGGCCGAGAAGGCCTGCCCTGCAAGCTGGACTGTCCCGGGACGGTAAAGCGCATTGTGCAGGCGGGCCGTTCCACCTTCTATTGCCCCAAGTGTCAGACATGAGGTTTTCATGAGTGCCGTCATCACCAAAGTCGAAGGTTCGGTCGGCATCGCCACCTTGAATCGGCCCGAGGCGCTGAATGCGTTGAACACGGAACTCCTGAACGAGCTGGCAGACGCGCTGGAAGCTTGGGATCGCGGCGGCGAAGTGCGCTGCATGATCGTCACCGGCAGCGACCGCGCCTTTGCCGCCGGCGCCGACATCAAGGAGATGGCGCCCAAGAGCTATTCCGACATGTACCGGGAAAACCTGTTCGGCGCACAGTTCGACCGCATCGCCCGCATCAGGAAGCCGATCATCGCCGCGGTGGCCGGGCATGCCCTGGGCGGCGGCTGCGAGCTGGCGCTGGCCTGCGACTTTGTCATCGCGGCGGAGACCGCCAAGTTCGGCCAGCCGGAGATCACGCTTGGGGTCATGCCGGGCCTGGGCGGCAGCCAGCGGCTGACCCGGATCCTGGGCAAGTCCAAGGCCATGGACCTGTGCCTGACAGGCCGCATCATGGGCGCTGCCGAGGCCGAGGCCAGCGGGCTGGCGGCCCGGGTGGTGCCGGCGGAATTCCTGATGGACGAGGCGCTGAAGGCCGCACAGAAGATCGCGGCCCAGTCTTCCCCCGCCGCCCAGATGGTCAAGGAGGCGGTCAATCAGGCCCAGGAAACCAGCCTGGCCGAAGGCCTGCATTTCGAACGCCGCCTGTTCCACGCCATGTTCGCCACGGCGGACCAGAAAGAAGGCATGGCGGCCTTCGCCGAGAAGCGCAAACCGGGCTTTGCGGACAAGTAGGGCCAAAAACCGGGTTTTCGTTGACCTGCGGCCGGCGCGGCGCTATACGCGCCCCTCTTTCGGCAGAATCCAAGGAACTTCCATGCCCAATATTGACTCGGCCAAGAAGCGCACGCGCACCACGGCCAAGCGCACCGTCATCAATACGGCGCGCAAGACCCGCGTC
>JAQGLO010000083.1 GCA_028292825.1 Alphaproteobacteria bacterium
GCAGCAGCAACTGCGCCGGCGGCACCGACGCGAACACCTTGCCATAGCCGCCCAGCTCGGCCGGAATGATGATGATGGCGGCCAGCACGGTGATATAGACCAGCAAATCCTTGGCCACCGCGATCAGTGCGGTGCCGCGCAGGCCGCTGGTATAGGTGAAAGCCGCGAGCACCACGAACGCCGCCACCAGCGGCGCCGACACCGTGCCCAGCAGGGGCAACACCACATTATAGTCCAGCCCCAGCGCCGCGATCACCACCTGCATGCCCACCAGCTGCAGCGCGATATAGGGCATCACCGCCACCAGTCCGGTGACGGCGACGGCCAGCGCCAGCCAGCGATGGCCGAAGCGGCCCTTCACGAAATCGGCGGCGGTGATGTAGCCATGGCGCTTGGCCACCGACCACAGGCGCGGAAAGGCAATGAACACCATCGGATACATCAGCGCCGCATAGGGCACCGCGAAGAATCCCGTCGCGCCCGCGCCGAACATCAAGGCGGGCACCGCAATGAAAGTGTAGGCGGTGTAGAGATCGCCGCCCAAGAGGAACCAGGTGATCAGGGTGCCGAAGCTGCGGCCGCCCAGGCCCCATTCATTCAGCTGCGACAGGTCGCCGGCGCGCCAGCGTGCGCCGAACAGGCCCAGGAACGCCACCAGCACAAACAGGATGGCGAAAACGACAATGGTAATGGGGTGGACGCTCATTTGCGGCGGCCTTCCTCGAACAGATAGACCGGCACGATGCAGGCCGCGGTGAGGAAGATGCCGAAGATCTGCCACCAGTAGAAAAAGGGAATGCCCAGCAGCTCCGGCGTCAGGCGGTTGTAGAAGGGCGGCCACACCCAGGCGGCATAGGGGATGACAAGGAACAGATAGACCGGATGGAATTTCCGGCCCAGGCCCTTTTGAGGCGGTTTGTCTTCAAACATTCTGTGTCCCCCGACATGCGCGCGCCGCCCGCGAGATATCCGGGCGGCGCGTCCTTCCTACACGATTTCTAGCGCGGCGGGCCGCTGGGCTTGCCGTTCTCGTCCACCTGCTGGGTGATGTTGGGGCCATTGCCCGACAGGATCAGCACCGCCGGCTCTTTCTCGCCGGTGCGGGCGCCGTCCCAGTGGATGCCGTTCAGCAGGTCGACCGCCACCGTCCCGGCATGGACCGGATAGGTGGTGCGCTCGTCATAGACGCTGCTGCTGGATGTCCACCAGGTGCCGGAGATCACATAGGCCCAGCGCACATTGTTGTGATAATGCGGCTTGGAGAAATGGCCCGGCCACCATTTGTAGATCACCGTGTAGGGTCCCGGCTTGGCCGGGTCGCCATACAGGATGCCCATCTGCTGCACCCCTTCGGTGCCGCTCCACTTGATGTCCTTGGGCAGGGTCATGCCGACGCGGGTGGGGTCGGGGACGGGCCCGATGGGATCGTTGACGGTGGTGCCGATCCTGGGGTCGTTCTGCGCCACGGCCATGCCGGCGGCGCCGATGCCGACAAGTGCGGCGGCCAAAATCACTTTCGCAACGAAACGCATGAGGACCTCTCCTGGGATTTTATGGAGAGGATGATAGGCGGGAACCCGCGCGCCCCGCAAACGCGATGCGCGTTCGCGGGTGCAGCACAGGTAGCTTTAGCTTGATCGTCGCCGATGCTTCCTCCCCATGCGCGCGTTAGCGCGCTTAAAATGGGGAGGTGGCCGTAGCTGGCCCTCGGCCAGCGAAGGCCGGAGGGGTAACTAGGCCTGCTTGCGGCCTGCAAACACCAGGCCCATGCCCGCCAGCACCGCCACGATACCGGCGGCGGTGGGAATCCACAGGCTGTGGTCTTCCTGGGAATTGATCTGGATGGGGCCGGCATCCACGACATTCTTGGTCTCGGTCCAGTGCACGCTGCGGAACAGCAGCCCGCCGACACCGGCCAGGATCAGAACCACGCCCAAAATCATGATCGGCTTCATATCAATGCCTCCAAATAAGCACTGACAACGGCCGAGCGGGAACAAAGGTTCCCTGTCATGGACCGTGGAGGGCCTTCAGCAGAGCATTGGCCGTCGCCTCCGCCGAACCGTCGCCCGTCAGGGCGACTGCGGCAAAGGCGTTCTGACCCGGGGCATAGATGCTGACCGCTTTCACCCCAGGTGCACCGCCGCTATGGCCGATCCAGTTGATGGGCGCGTTCGCAATGTCATAGAGCATCACCCCCAACCCATAGAATGTACCTGATTCAAACATGGGATAGGGCTCCGCAAGCATGCGCGCGCGGGTCGCCGCGTTCAAAAGCCGGCCATCCAGCAACGCCTGCTGGAATAGCAGCATGTCGTGGGCGGATGCCGCCAGCGGCCCGGCCGCGCCCGGGACCGTGATGTCGATGGCGGGCTCCGCTGTATCGGACACGGGAGCGGCAATATCGGCCACGGACGATGTGCTGGCCGGAACGCGCATCTCTTTTAGGCCCAGCGGCGTGATGATCCGGGACGTGATGACATCGGCCAGCGACCGCCCCTCGACCTGTTCGATGACGCGGCCCAGCAGGGCATAGCCCGAATTGGAATAGCGCCAGCGCTCGCCGGGACAGGCCATTGCGCCGTGGCGCTGCAGGACAGCCAGCTCGGCAGCGGCGTCCAGCCTGCGGTTTTCGCGGTGGATGCGCAGGTCTTCATTGGCGCTGAACAGGCCGCTGGTGTGATTGAGCAGGTGGGCAATCGTGATGACGTCACCATTGGGAACCCCGGCAATCCAACGCGCGATGGGATCAGACAGGTTCAGCCGCTTTTCCTCGGCAAGCTGCAGGATGACGATGGCTGTCGCCTGCTTGCCGGTGCTGGCCCAGTAAAACAGCGGCCTGGCATCGCCCCGCTGCATCGTCCAGATGCCCCGGCCGGGGATGGCGACGGCTACGGTCATCGCATGCGCCTTGGTGGCGGCAAAGGCCTTGTCGAATGCGGCTGCCAGGCGTGCGTCGGTGGACGCGCCAAGTTCAGCCCGCAAATCGCCGGCAGGTTGTACGGCCGCGAGATCGACCGGAGCGTGGCGCGGCGGACCGGCATAAGCCTTGGCGGCCGTGCAGGTGACGGGCGTGTAGTCCACCGCGCCCACTACCGCAGGCGCAAGCACCAGGGCCAGCACGGCAAGGCCGATGCGGCTTGTCATTGACCGACGCAGGCAGGACTTTCCCGCGGCGTGCAGGTTGGATAGGGCGCGCCCTTGTCACCGGGATCGCGGCGCTGATCCTTGACTTGGCCCATGGGAAAGCAGGCGCCAAGCATCGCCATTGCGCCAAAACCCAAGGCAAGCATGCGGAAAGGGCGCGTCTTCATGCTGTTTCCTCGGTGGTTTTACAGCTTCATTTCCTACCCCAGATTCATGCATTCCTGAACCGCACAGCAGGCCGGGACAAACAAAGTTTGTGTCAGGCCGTGACAGCGCTGCCGCCGTCAGCGCCGCGCCTCGGTCGCCATGCGCAGGGCCAGCGCCCCGAGCACCGTGGCCATCAGCCAGCGCTGCACCGTGGCCCAGCCGGGACGGCGGCCCAGGAAGCCCGCGATCGAACCCGCGCTCATGGCGATCACGCCATTCATAGTGACGCTGACGACAATCTGCGCGCTGCCCAGAATCAGCGCTTGGCCCAGAACATTGCCGCGCGCCGGCTCGATGAATTGCGGCAGCAGCGACAGATACAGCACCGCCACCTTGGGATTGAACAGCGCCGTGACCAGACCCATGGTGAACAGCTTGCGCGGACTGTCCTGCGGCAGGTCGCGTACCTGGAAGGGCGAATGGCCACCGGGGCGGATCGCCTGCCACGCCAGCCACAGAAGATAGATCGCACCGGCGGCGCGCAGCGCGTCATAGGCAAACGGGATGGCCAGTAAGATGGCGGTGATGCCGAAGGCGGCGCACAGCATGTAGAAGACAAAACCAAGCGCCACGCCCGCCAGCGACACCAGCCCCGCCGCGCGGCCCTGGGTGATGGAGCGCGACACCAGATAGATCATGTTGGGCCCCGGCGTCAGCACCATGCCCAGCGCCACCAGGCAAAAGGCGATCAGGTTTGTTGCTGTCGGCATGTCGAACCCCCGTCGGACCGCGCCACACTAGAAGCGGCACCGGGCCTTCGCCATTTGCAATTGCGCATGCCGGTCATGCCGCATCACTTCCCCAGCCCATTCAGCGGCCCGAAGCCGTTGATCAATCCGTCCAGCACACACAGGGGATCGACCGCCGGCACGGCATGCCCCTCTCCCTTGTCGACCGCGATGTAGGTGCAGGGAATGCGGCCGGGCGTATTTTTGGTCCGCATCTCGGCGGCGCGGCGCGCGGGGTCTTTCACATGACTGGGCGGTTCGGCCATCACACTGTCATCGGGCCGCGCCAGCCCGGTGGCGCAGTGCGCGCGCTGCTCGCGCGACAGGGTGCTCAGATTTTCCGGGGCGCAGCCGAACAGGCTTTGACCGAGCCCTGACAGGCTGGGTGCGGGCGCGCTGCCCGGCGGCGGCACGACGGGAACGATCCGGCTGCGCAGTTGCGGCGATGCCACCGCGGGCGGCGCGGCATTCTCGGCGGGCGCGGATTTCAGCAGGGGCAGCAACCGCAGGATCATCTCGCGCGCCGTGGCATGGGGCGACTTGATCGGCGCGGTGAGGCTGCGCAACAGGCCCAGCAGCAACAGCAGATGCAGCAGCAGCACCAGCATGGCGCTGCCCCAGCGACGCGTCGCATCGGATCGCAATCGGACCGCAAAGGCCAAAGGCTCGTCCCGTCCCAGCGCGCCCCCGCGCCGGCTGCAGCCTAATTCGGCTTGCGGGCTCAGGTCCAGAGTGAGGCCTAGAGGTGACTGATCCGGCGATAGGACAGGGCTTCGGCGACATGCGCCTTGCCGACGCCGTCCGCGCCCGCCAGGTCGGCGATGGTGCGGGCCACTTTCAGGACGCGGTGATAGCCGCGCGCCGACAGCTTCATGCGTTCGGCGGCTTCGGTCAGCAATTTGGACCCCGCCACGTCCAGCTTGGCGATGCGGTCCAGCAATTCGCCTTCGGCTTCCGCATTGGTGCGGACGGGATAGTCGGCAAAGCGTGCGCGCTGTACCGCGCGCGCCGCGCTCACGCGCGCCGCGACCTCGGCATTGCCTTCGGCGGCGGGCGGCAAGGTCAGGTCGGCGGCGGTGACGCTGGCGACTTCCACATGCATGTCGATGCGGTCGAACAGCGGGCCCGAGATGCGCGACTGGTAGTCGCCGGCGCATTTGGGGGCGCGGCCGCAGCCCAGCGCCGGGTCACTCAGATAACCGCAGCGGCAGGGATTCATTGCCGCGATCAACTGGAAGCGCGCCGGATAGCGCACATGGGCATTGGCCCGCGCCACCACCGCCTCGCCGGTTTCGATCGGCTGGCGCAGGCTGTCCAGAACCCCGCGCTGAAATTCTGGCAGCTCGTCCAGAAACAGCACGCCCAGATGCGCCAGCGACACTTCCCCCGGCTTCACTTTCAGGCCGCCGCCCACCAGCGCCGCCATCGAGGCGCTGTGATGCGGATTGCGAAACGGGCGCGTGCGCGAAATCGCGCCACCCTCCAGCGCGCCCGCCAATGACTGGATCATGCTGATCTCCAGCGCCTCGCGCGCATCCAGCGGCGGCAGCAGGGCCGGCAGCCGCTGCGCCAGCATCGACTTGCCGGCGCCGGGCGGACCGATCATGAGCAGGTTGTGGCCTCCGGCGGCGGCGATCTCCAGCGCCCGCTTGGCGCTTTCCTGGCCCTTTACGTCACGCAGGTCGGGGGCCGACCGCGCCGCTTCCACCAGCCGCGCCACCGGCGGCGTCAGCACCGAGGCGCCCTTCATGTGGTTGACCAGCGCGATCAGCGACGGCGCGGCGAGAATCTCGATGCCGCCCGCAAAGGCCGCTTCGGGTCCGTTGGCGGCGGGACAGATGAGCCCGCGACTGCTTTCCGATGCCGCCAGCGCGGCGGGCAGCACGCCGGCAACGGCGGTGATCGCCGCATCCAGCGACAGCTCGCCCAGCGCCACGTAATTCGCCATCTCGCTGGCCGGGATCACGCCCATCGCCGCCAGCAATCCCAGCGCGATGGGCAGGTCGTAATGCGAGCCTTCCTTGGGCAGGTCGGCAGGCGCGAGATTCACCGTGATGCGCTTGAACGGCAGCGCCAGGCCGATGGAAGCCAGCGCCGAACGCACCCGCTCGCGGCTTTCCGCCACCGCCTTGTCGGCCAGCCCGACAATGGTCATCACGCCATTGCCGCCATCGCCGATGTGCACCTGCGCATCGACTTCGCGGGCCTCGATGCCCTGGAAGGCCACTGTGTAAACGTGCGCGACGGTCATGGAAAATATCCAAAACGGCGAACGCAACACACCGGACATAAAAGGTGCCGTCAGCCTAATGGTGGACGCGCCATCCGGTCAAACCTCAGTCTTGGCATCGGCGGGAGGCCGATTTACAATCGACGGCGTGAGGGCGTGGGCAGCAAAAGTAGCAGGACTGATCGGTGCAGTGGCGCTTGCGCTGTCGCTCGCGGGCGAGGCGCACGCTGCGGTTTGCGATGACGGGTCTGCCAAGGCGAAATACCTTACACTTTCCACCGCAGATGAAGCGGCCCGCACGGCACTGGCCGCCGCCATTCATCTGGGCCTCAGTCCGTTCAGTTTTCCGCAGGACAGGATTGCCGCCGCCACGCAGCCCTGCAAGCGGCGGGACTTTCATGCGCGCGACGGCCTCTACACACTTTATGGTGACATTGACGGCGAGCCCCAGCGCTATGCCATGCGCAAGGCTGATCTTACCCGAGTGGCCTACCTTGCCGAGCTCCCGCTGCCGGAGCCGGCGCTGGCAGCGCTTCGCGCAGGCCCAAAGAACGGAAACTACACCTTCAAGAACGGCCAGATGATCTTCGTGCTGGCAGTCACCGAAGGGTATCAGCGCAATATCTTCCACTTCTACGACGCGATACCCGACGACCAGACGCTGGCCATCGACATGTGCGCTGCGCTGTCCGGGAATGACGTGCCGATCGGCGCATACAATAGCAGCTTTGGCACGACAACTTTCTATGCGCCGGCGCCACCGCGCGGCTCGCGCCGGATGACGTGCCGCATTGTGATCTCTTGAAAACGTGGGGCGGCCGCGGGGCCGCCCCATGCGCAGATCAGCTGTTGGCGTCGGCGATATAGCGGTCGTTCATCGGCCCCATCAGCGCCAGCGGCACGGCGCCGCCCACCAGCATGGTGTCGTGATATTTGCGGATGTCGAACTTGGCCCCCAGCGCCTTCTGCGCCCGCGCCCGCTGCTTGAGGAATTCCAGCTTGCCCAGCATGTAGCTGCAGGCCTGGCCCGGCCACACGCAGTAACGCTCGATTTCCGTCACCGCTTCCGTCTCGGGATTGCCCAGGGTGGAGGTATAATAGTTCAGCGCCTTTTCGCGGCTCCATTTCAGGCCGTGCATGCCCGAATCCACCACCAGGCGCACGCCACGGAACATGGAATCGTGCAGCTGGCCGATATGGCCGAAGGGATCATTGTCATACATGCCGATCTCGACCGCCACTTCCTCCGCATACAGCGCCCAGCCTTCGATATAGGCGCTGAAGCCGATGGCCTTGCGGATCAGCGGCAGCTTGGTCTCCTGGGAAATGGCGATCTGCATGTGATGGCCGGGAATGGCTTCGTGGAAGGTGAGTGTCGGCAGCACCCAGCGCGGCACTTCAGCGGCGTCGCGCAGGTTGATCCAGTAGATGCCCGGCCGTTTTCCATCCAGTGACGGGCCATTGTAATAGCCGCCCGGCGCCGACGCCTCGATGTTCTTGGGCACGCGCTTGATCACCACATCGGCCTTGGGCAGCGTGATGAACAGCTTGGGCAGCTTGGCCCGCACTTCCTTCACTTTCGCATTCAGGTCGGCGATCAGTTGTTCCTTGGCCGCGTCGGTGTTGGCGTAAAGCTGCTTGGGATCCTTGTACATGGCGGCCAGCCGCTCGCCGACCGTGCCCTTGGTCATGCCCTGGGTCTTCATGATGGCGTCGATCTTGGCGGTGTGATCCTTGACGATGTCCAGGCCGGTCTGGTGGATCTCCTGCGGCGACATGCTGGTGGTCGCCCAATAGGTCAGCGAGTCGCGGTAATACTGCTCGCCGTTCGGCAGCTTCCACACGCCGGCATCGTGGGTCGCCTTTTTCTGCATTTCCTTCACCAGCGCGATCTGGCGGTCCAGTGCGGGATAGACCTGATCCTTCACCGCCCTGGCGGCCATGGCGCCGTAATCGCCGCCGAGCTTGGCGGCCTTGGCGCGGCGCACCACCGATTCCGTCAAGGGCGAGGCCTCCGGCGACGGGCTGCGCAGCTTGGTCATCGCCAGCATCAGCTTGGCCAGCGCAAAGTCCGGTGCGATCACGCCCAGCGCGATGTCATGGCGGGTGACTTCGATTTCCTGGTCCAGCGATTTGGCCAGGCCGCCCAGCCGCGCCACATAGGCGTCGGCATCGGCCTTGGTCTCGATGGTGTGCTGGGTGTCCAGGAAGCTGGGCCCGTTGACGGCGTTGCCGCTGAGCTGGCTGAGGATATAGGGCTGGCCGGCCGAGACGGGGCCATAGTTGAAACGCTTGGCGGCTTCGTCGCCGGTGGCGAAGCTGTACATCACCACGTCGTAGTTGGCCTGGTCCTGGCCGGAGACGGAATTGCGGTCGAAGGCCTTCAGCCGCGCCAGCTGGCTGGACTGCAGCGCCTTCAGCTTGGCGATGCCCGCCAGCGAGGCGTCGTCGACCAGGCTTTTCTGATAGGCGCGCGCACCGTTATCCAGCCCCAGCGCGGTGACGCCGACAGGCGACAGGTCCAGCGACTCTTTCATGAACTGGTCGAACAGCGCGTCCAGCGCTTTCGCGCCACCGGGCGCGGCAAAGGCAGGCACGGCGGACATGGCAACAGCAGCAGCGCCGGTCTTCAGCGCATGACGACGATTCAGCATGAGAACCCCTTGGAAAAAATCGGGCTCGCGCCATCCGCAAGCCACTCTCTTGCATGGCAAGGTAGCGGGGCGAAACAGACCCGGCAAGGCCGGTTTGTTGCGATTATTTCGGGGAGATTATTGGATTCTGTCGCTACTCGGGGGCGACAGTGACCACGATGCCGTCGGTTTCGGCCGAGCAGATCACCTGACACGACAGCCGCGAGTTCGGCTCCACCGCCAGCGCCATGTCCAGCATGTCGATCTCGGCTTCGCTGGCCTTGGGCAGCTTCTCGAACCAGCCGTCATTGATATAGACGTGGCAGGTGGCGCAGGCGCAGGCGCCGCCGCATTCCGCCGCGATGTCCAGCCCGCCATCGCGCAGGATTTCCATCACGCTCCAGCCGTCGCGGCCTTCCAGTTCGTGCAGCTTGCCGTTGCGGTCGGTGGCGATGATCTTCATCAGGAAACACCCAGCTTCTTTTGCAGGTTGGAAGACGATGTCGTGTACTGGAAGCGCAGCTTCTCATTGGGCCGTGCGATATGGAAGGCCGCCTGCGCCATCAGGGCGGCTTCATGGAAGCCCGACAGGATCAGCTTCAGCTTGCCGGTATAGGTGTTGATGTCGCCGATGGCGAAGATGCCCGGTGTCTGGCTTTCGAACCGCGCCGTGTCCACCGCGATCAGATTCTCGGTCAGGTTGAGGCCGAATTCCGCGATGGGGCCCAGCTTGATGGTCAGGCCGAAGAACGGCAGGAAGGTATCAACCTCATGATGCCACTCGGTCTTGTCATGGCCGGCCAGGGTGACGCCCGACAGCTTGCCGGGTTCGCCATGCACCGCCTTCACGCTGGCGACATGGAATTTCACTTTGCCCTGGGCTTCCAGCTCGCGCATCTGGTTGACGCTGTGGGCGGCGGCGCGGAAGCCGTCGCGGTGATGGACAAGTGTCATGCTCTTGGCCAGCGGGGCGAGGTTGATCACCCAGTCCAGCGCGCTGTCGCCGCCGCCGGCGATCAGGATATTCTTGCCGCGGAAGGTCTCCATCTTGCGCACCGCGTAATGCACGCCGATGCCGTCGCCGGCATTCTCATGCAGCTCGATGCCCGGCACCGGGGGACGCTTGGGCTGGAACGAGCCGGCGCCCGCCGCGATCACCACGACATGGGCGGTGATCTGCGTGCCCTGGTCGGTGGACAGCTTCCAGCGGCCGTCTTCCAGCTTTTCCAGCTTGGTGGCCATCTCGTTGAAGTGGAACTGCGGATTGAACGGCTTGGCCTGTTCCAGCAGCCGGTTGGTCAGGTCCTGGCCGGTGACGATGGGCAGGCCGGGAATGTCGTAGATCGGCTTTTCCGGATAGAGCTCGGTGCACTGGCCGCCCGGCCTGTCCAGGATATCGACCAGATGGCATTTGAGGTCGAGCAGGCCGAGTTCGAACACGGCAAAAAGCCCGATGGGTCCGGCGCCAATGATGACGACATCGGTTTCGATTGGGGTGGCGGTCTCGGTCATGATCTTGTCCATCGGCGGGAATTCCACACCTAAGTTCGTGTAATGGCTGGGAAATCGTCGCCGTTATAGGTAAAACCGCTTTGCGCAACAACCCCCGACGGACAATCTGCTGCAATGCAAAATGACGCTGCTGAATCCTTGGGTCTGACGAATTCGCAGGATTGCGCCAACATGCCCGAATTGCGGGCCGCGATCGACGTCCTGGATGCCCGGCTGGTCGCCCTTCTGGCCGTCCGCCAAAGCTACATGGACCGCGCCGCCATCCTGAAAACCGCCCGCGACCAGGTCCGTGACCCGGCCCGCGTGGAAGACGTGGTCAGCAGGGTCCTGGCCGAGGCGCAGAAGGTGGGGCTGTCACCGGCGATTGCCGAGCCGGTGTGGCGGACCCTGATCGAGCAGTCGATCCGGCATGAGTTTGAAGCCTTCGACCGGCGCTGATCCGGGCGGGGGGTTGAGCGACAATCGGGTTGCGGGTATCGACGCGCCGACAAATTCTGGAGAACTGCGATGTCGACATCCGTGAAGCAGATGCTTGCCCAAGCCAATGACGATGTGCCGCGCGTGAGCGCAGAAGACGCGCGCAAACTGGTGGAAGAAGGCGCTCTGCTGGTTGATGTTCGTGACGGAACCGAAGTTGCGGCAAGCGGCAAGCTTGCGGGCGCTACGCATGTCTCACGGGGCATGCTGGAATTCCGCGCAGACAGCGAGACACCCTATCACGATGCGAACTTCCGCAAGGACCGGGCGATCATCGTCTATTGTGCTTCGGGCGGCCGCTCGGCACTGGCTGGAAAAGCCCTGAAGGACCTGGGCTATCAGCGCGTGTTCAATCTTGGCGGCTTCAAGGACGCGGTGGAGGCTGGTCTTTCCGTCGACGTGATATAAACGTCTTAGTCTGCGTCGCGAACCCGCGTCACGGTGGTCTTTTCCGTCACGACCTTCTCGACCTTTGGCGCTTCCACGACGACGACTTGCGGCGCGGGCTTGGGTTCGTCTTCGGTGATGATGACTGTATCGCCCATGGCAAATTCCTTTTGAAAAACTCCGGCGCGCGGGTGCGCGCGGGTCGGTCATGCAAAAAGGGCGACGGCTGGATAACCGTCGCCCGCTTTGGTTACTTGCTCTGGCCAGTCACGACGATGGCTTTGGGGGCGCCGCCGCTCTTGTAGTTGTCCCACATGAGGAAGCCGACCACGGCCACCGCCAGCAATACGGCGCCCAGGATGAATCCCAGCACGGCGGAACCGCCGCCGCCGCCACCGTCTTTTTCGATAATGACTGCCATGATGCGCTCCAGGTTAAATCTCCGGAAGGCAACGAAGTTGCGCTGTCCGGGTTCCGGTCCGCATTGCGGGTTCCAATCCACACCGCCTCAGACCATGCGATACTGCGCGCCATGAGAGCGACGCGGCGCACTTTATCCAACGGCTGTCCACCTCCCGCGGGGGAGGGGGTGGCGGCCATTCATCAAAACGAATATCGGCCAAGTGTCTGGCGCGGCAGGAAAGCGGCTCGGGATGGCGGCGCAAAAGCGCGCCATGGAGAGAAAGCTTCTCCCCGCTCTGTCCAACGATGCGAAGAATCAGGCCGCCAGATATTCGGCGATGAAGTGCTGCACGGCCTCGCCCTCGACGCGCAGGGCTTCGATCACTTCCACGGCGCGATCGGGCTGGGTGCCCGGATCGACCGGCTCGGCATCCGCCGCCGCTTCGCCCATGGCGAAAGCGCCGACGCCGCGCGCCGCGCCCTTGATGGTGTGGGTGACTTCGCGCCACTTGCGGCTGTCGCGCTGTTCCAGGATGCCCAGCAGCTGGCCGACCATTTCCGACACCTGGCCGTCGAACAGCCTGAGGATCTCGGCGTTCAACGCCCGGTCGCCGCCGGTGTAGCGGGCAAGGTGGGACAGATCGATGGCGACGTCGGACATGGGGAGCAGGCTCTTGGAATACCCCCCTATCCTGCCGCCATGGCCGCTAAAGCGGGGTTAATCCCGGTTTTCGATGTAAAACCACCCGGTTTCATGCTTAAAATGCCAAAGGCAGGGCAATTTCAGGGCGTTACGAGATGGTGAAAAGCTTCGGGCAACCGGCCGGGAAGCCCGCGAAACTGCCAGCAAAGCTGGAAGTGGCGCTGGAAAAACCCGCCCAGGTCCCGGCCAACGCGCCGGCCGCCCCCATCCCCCGCCTCAAGCCCAGCCGCTTCGGCACCCTGGCCATGGTCAGCGGCGCCGTCCTGTCGCTGTTCTGGGTCGGCGTCGCCGCCGCCTTTGTCTGGGGCTGGCTGGGTCCCGTGGGCCTGATGAGCCTGCCGCTCTCCACCAAGGCGGTGATCGCTGCCGGCATGATCCTGCCGCCCTTCCTGTTCCTGGCCATCGCCTCGGCCTTGGCGCGCAGCGTCGCCATGGCGGACTCCACCCGCCTGCTGGTGATCGCCACCGACCGGCTGTTCGCGGCCGACGAGACAACTGCGAACAACGCCGCCCGTCTCGCCCGCGCCGTGCGCCGCGAACTGGACGGCCTCAACACCGGTCTGGATGTCGCCTTCCAGCGCATGCGCACCTTGGAAGCGGTGCTGGAAAAGCAGATTTCCACTTTGGATGACGCGGGCGCGCGCGCCCAGGTGCGCGGCGACTCCATCGCCGCCCGCCTCAACCAGGAATCCAACCGGCTGGAGTCGCTGGGCGACACTCTCACCGAAGCCGCCGGCCGCGCCAGCGAAGCAGTGGCGGGCCGTGCCGCGCAGCTGAAGGCCACCATGGAATCGGCGGAAGGCACCTTGAAGATGGCGACCCAGTCGCTGGATGTGCAGGCCGCCAGTTTCCGCGGCGCCATCACCGCCGCTGCCGAAGCGCCGCTGGAAGCCGCCAAGTCGCTGGACGCCCAGTCGCAGCGGATCGAGGAAGTCAGCGACACCGCCATGAGCCGCGCCGAATTCGTGCTGGCGCGCCAGGAAAAGCACCGCGCCCAGATGCAGGATCTGGCGCAGAAGCTGAAGGACGAAAGCGAAATCTTCGAAGGCGCGCTGGCGCAGCAGCGCACCGGCATGGAATCCGCCATCGAGTCCCTGGGCGGCGAAGCGCGCAAGTTCGAGATGGTGACCGGCGATGCCGAACGCCACCTGGAACTGATCATGGCCAATGCCGCCACCCGCGCCGCGCAATTGACCGGTGCGTTCGCGCGCGAGGCCGAGCGGCTGAAGGAAACCAGCGAAGCGGCGGCGGGCGTGCTGGCCGGCCTGTCGGCGGCGCTGAAGGATGCGGGTGACGGCGCCAAGACCCTGATCGGCGAAAGCGCCGCCCAGGCCAAGCATGACGCGCGGCTTTTGGTGGGCGAGGCGATGGCGGAATGCGAGCGGCTGCTGCGCACCGCCGGCGAGATGAGCGCCGAAGCCGGCAAGATTCGCGGCCTGCTCAGCGAAACCACCCGCGACGTGGAAAAGCATCTGATCCGCCTGCCCGGCCTGGCGCAGGAAGAGGCGCGCCGCGTGCGCCAGATGGTGGCCAGCGAGACCGAGCAGATGCTCGATCTTTCGGCGCGCACCATGTCGACGCTGCATGCGCGCTCGACGCAGAAGATCGCCGCCCCCGATCCGGTCGGCAGCGTGCCGGTGAAAACCGTCGAACCGGAATCCGAAGGCCTGAAGGGTCTGGCGCGCAAGCTGACCGCCAAGAAGCCCGCCGCGCCCGCGCAGCGCTGGGACATGAAGACCCTGCTGGCGGCGGCGGAACAGGGCGGTGACATGCGCCGCGACGGCAAGTCGCTGGACACCGCCGCGACGCTTGGCGCACTGGAGCTGGCGCTGGCCGACATGGCGATCGATCTTTCCGCGCTGGACGAAAGCCAGCCCGGCGACGAGGACTGGAAGCGCTATCTCGCCGGTGACCGCGCCGTGTTCGCGCGCCGCTTGGCTGACACGATTGACGAGAGCGCCGTGGACCGCGTCACCACGCTCTATCGCGACGACAAGCGCTTCCACGA
>JAQGLO010000112.1 GCA_028292825.1 Alphaproteobacteria bacterium
CACCGGATACAAGGTGCTGGTCGGCGGCGGCATGGGCCGCACCCCCTATATCGCCCAGGTGGTCGGCGAGATCGTCGAGAAGACCGACATCCTGGCCTTCATGGAAGCGGTACTGCGCGTCTATCACGAGCAGGGCCGCCGCGACAATATCTACAAGGCGCGCATCAAGATCCTCACCAATGCGCTGGGCATCGCCGAGATGCGCCGCCAGGTGGAAAAGGAATTCGCCGAGATCAAGGCGCGCGGTTCGCTGCAGGTGCCGCAGGAAGAAATCGACCGCATCACGGCCTATTTCGCGCCGCCGGCGTTCGAAACGCTGGCCGACGGCGCCCCCAAAGGCGACAAGGCGTTCGAAGCATGGGCGTCGCAAAATATCGCAAAACACCGCGCCCCCGGCTATGCCATCGCCACCATCAGCCTGAAGGCGGTGGGCGCCGTGCCGGGCGACGCCAGCGCTGACCAGATGGATGCCATCGCCGACATCATGGACACCTACAGCGTCGGCGAAGTCCGCGTCAGCCATGAACAGAATCTGGTGCTGCCGCATGTCCGCCAGCAGGACCTGCCCGCCATCTTCGCCGCCCTGCAGAAGATCGACCTGGCCACGCCCAACGCCGGCCTGATCACCGACATCATCGCCTGCCCCGGCCTGGATTATTGCGACCTTGCCAATGCCCGCTCCATCCCCATCGCCCAGAGCATCGCGCGCAAGTTCGAAGACCTGGACCGCCAGCACGATATCGGCGAACTGAAGATCAAGATCAGCGGCTGCATCAATGCCTGCGGCCACCACCATGCCGGCCATATCGGCATCCTGGGCGTCGACAAGAAGGGCGTGGAATTCTACCAGCTGCAGCTGGGCGGCAGCGGCGCGGAAGACGCCAGCATCGGCGACATCATGGGCCCCGGCTTCACCGAGCATGAGATCGCCGGCGCCGTGGAGCGCGTGGTCGATGTCTATCTGGCGCAGCGCAACAGCGGCGAACGCTTCCTGGACACCTATCGCCGCATCGGCATGGCGCCCTTCAAGGCGGCCGCCTACGAAATGGAAGCCGCGTGACCAAACTCATCAAGAGCGGCGCCTACTCCGCCGATGCCTTCACGCCGGTCGCTGATGACGCGGCGCTTCCCGAAGGCGCGGTGATCGTATCGCTGGCGCGCTTCGAAAAGGACCGCGAGCATCTGCTGGAACGCAACACGCCCATTGGCGTGCGGCTGAAGTCCGACGAGAACCCCGAACGCCTTGGCGACGCCGTCAATCGCCTGTCGCTGGTGGCGCTGGAGTTTCCGAAATTCCGCGACGGCCGCGCGTTCAGCTGGGCCCGCATCCTGCGCACCCGCCTGAACTTCACGGGCGAGATTCGCGCCGTGGGCGATTTCCTCTACGACCAGGTCAACTACCAGCACCGCACCGGCTTTGATGCCTGGGAAGTGCCGGACAATTTCACAATCGAAATGTTCAACCGGGCCCTGGCCGAGATGACCAACGTCTACCAGCCAAGCGCCGACGGCAAACCGACAATTCGGGATTTGCGCGCGGCGCGCTAAGTCGCCGGCTGATGCCCTTGCGCCACAATCAGGCACCGAACAGTCACACTTTGCATCCGGACACCGAACAGCGTTAAGAACCGCCATTCATCGCCGGTTCATCTAGATTGCCGCGTATTAAGCGGCGCGCCGCGCCTCGCCGCGCTAGTTTCCCGCCGATTTCACGCAAAGGTACAGACCATGCGCAAAGCCCTGCTTCCCATGATCGCCTCGCTCGCCTTGTGCGGCGCCGCCACCATAGCCCTGGTCGCCACCAACGCCCGCGCCGAACAGTCGCCCAAGCGGCCGGTGATGATGGCCATGGCCACCGCGCCGGTCTTCAGCATGGAAACCGCCGCGCCGCCCGCCGAAGGCGGCGGCCCTGACATGGGTCCGGGCATGGGCCTAGGCATGATGTCGGACATGGACATGCCGCATGACGCGATGATGGGCGCCATGCGCGCGCGCTTCTGCAAGGACATGGTGGCCCGCCAGTCCGGCGAGCTCGCCTATCTGGAATCCAAGCTGGCGCTCACTCCGGCCCAGGCGCCGCTCTATGCGCGCTGGAAGGGCGTGATGCTGGACATCGCCGGCAAGCACCAGGCCGAATGCCTGCACCTGCCCGCCCGCAAGGCCGGCGAGCGCCCCACCATGCTGGACGGCATGGCGATGGAGGAAAAGCTGCTGAAGATCCGCCTGTCCGACCTGGAGGCCGAGCGCCCCACCATCGCCGCTCTCTATGCCGCGCTGACGCCGGAACAGAAGATGGAACTGGGCATGGCCGCCCGCCACAAGATGGAAGGCCGCATGCACATGATGATGGGCATGATGGGTCCCCCCCGTGGCGGCATGGGCGGCGGCATGATGGGCCACCCCATGGGCCGTGGCCCGGATGGCCCCGATGGTCGTATGGGCCCGCCGCCGCCCCCGCCGCCGCAATAGGCTTCAAGGAACTGTCATGAAAAGGGGCTGCCCGCCGGGCGGCCCCTTTTTTCTTGCGCTCACCCTCGGCAAGCCCCAAAAACCGGTCCCATGAACGCACCCGTGAAAAGCTTCGACGCCCTGCCGCGCTTCGCTTCGCCGCTGAAGGCCATTGAGAGTCTCAAGCCGACCGAGCCGCTGTACCTGGTGCATCCGGGCGCCTTCGCCGTTGCCGCCAGGCAGTTCCTCGACGGCTTTCCCGGCGACGTGCTGTATGCGGTGAAGGCCAATCCCCATCCCATCGCCCTGACCCAGTTGTGGAACGCCGGCATCCGCCATTTCGACACCGCCAGCCTGGGCGAGATCGAGGCGGTGCGTTCGCTGCTGCCGGACGCCATCTGCCACTTCATGGCGCCGGTGCGCCTGCCCGGCCAGGCCAAGGCCGCCTTCGAGATTTACGGCGTCACCGATTTCGTGGTCGACGGCGAAGCCGAGCTCGACAAGCTGCTGGCCGAAACCGGCAATGCCAAGAAGCTGCGCGTCTTTGTGCGGCTGGTGGCGTCGCTGGGCGGCGCGCTGCTGGAACTGTCCAGCAAGTATGGCTGCCGCCCGGAAGAAGCCGCCAAGCTGCTCAAGCGCATCAAGGCAGCGGGCGCGGCGCCGTGTCTCACATTCCACGTCGGCTCGCAATGCCTGTCGCCCTTCAGCTATGCCCAGGCGATCGAGATCGCGCAGCAGGCCATCCGCCTGTCGGGGGTGGAGATCGCGGCGCTGGATATCGGCGGCGGTTTCCCCACCGCCTATGTCGGACAGGAGCCGCCGCCGCCGCACTGGTATTTCGACATGATCAGGACGGCGCTGGACAATCTGAGCGTCAAGAATGTTCCCGTGATGTGCGAACCCGGCCGCGCTTTGGTCGGCCAGGGCATCTCGCTGGTGACCCAGGTGGTGATGCGCCGCGGCGACCGGCTGTACCTCAATGACGGCATCTATGGCAGCTTCGACGAGCAGCGTTTCGCCAGCTTCGAGGCCGACTATCCGCCCACCGCCATCGCCCTGGACGCCAAGGGCAAGGCCCGCGCACTGACCGGCGAGAAGCGTCCCTTCCGCGCCTATGGCCCCACCTGCGACAGCGCCGATGTGCTGCCGCGCCCCATCATGGTGGCCGACAGCATCGCCACCGGCGACTTCGTGCTGTTCGACGCCATGGGCGCCTACACCGTGTCGTCGCGCTCGGCCTTCAACGGCTATTATCCGGATTCCTGGGCCGTCATCGGCTGATCTTTACGGCCCGTTAAGCGACTGCGCGCGGCGCACCTCGCTTTTCAATGCAAACGGAACGTTAAACTTCGTGCGCGCATGATGGTGGCCACAAGGAATTTCCTATGGCCGCGCCGCAAAAGCTTTCCCATCTGTTGCAACTGGCCGACCAGGGCCCAGTGATGCGCGCGGCGCTGGCCGAGGAAGTGGCGGAACTTCTGGTGAACTGGCCGTCCGATTATCCGCAAAGCATGCGCGGCGTCTGCGAGGCGCTGCTGGCCAAGGCGGCGCGCGATGTCGATAGCGCCACCCGCGCCCGACTGCGAGTTCAGCTTTTTTCCGATCCCGAATTGACGGCCCGCGTGCTGCCGCGCGAATGCGCGACGCTCATGCTGGTCGATGCCGCCCGCAAGGGTGACAATGACGGCGTGGTCAAAAGCCTGGCGCAGGCCATCGGCGTGGATGACGCCATGGCGCGGCAGGTTCTGGACGATGAATCGGGTGCCGCGCTGGCGGTGGCCTGCAAGGGCTCCGGCCTGGACCGCGCCGCGTTCTCGGCGCTGGCGCTGATGGCCCATCCCGGCCGCGACCGCGCCCATGCCTATGCCGTGCTGGACGCCTTCGACAATGTCCCCACCAGCGAAGCGACGCGGGTGCTGCGCGGCTGGCGCGAGAACCAGCGCGCGGCCTAGGACTTGTTTTCCGCATTCACCTCATGGCGCTCGCGCGTCTTGAGGAACTTCACGTTCGGGAAGCGCTCGGCGACATAGCCGATTTCCCAGGCGCTCTTGGACAGGAACACCGGCGCGCCGTCACGGTCGGTGGCCATGCCGCCCCGGTTGGCGGCGGCGAATTTCTCGATCTCGGCGTCCGTGCCTGCCAGCCAGCGCGCCGCATCATAGGGCGAAGGCTCAAGGTCGGCATCCAGATCATATTCCGCCACCAGCCGCGACTTCAGCACGTCCAGCTGCAGCGCACCGACCACGCCCACGATCCATTGCGAACCGATCACCGGCTTGAACACCTGGGTCACGCCTTCTTCGGCCAAGGATTCCAGCGCCCGCGCCAGATGCTTCTGCTTCATGGGGTCGCTGAGGCGCACGCGGCGCAGGATTTCCGGCGCGAAGTTGGGAATGCCGGTGAACACCACGCTGCCGGTTTCCGACAGCGTATCGCCAACCCGCAGCACGCCATGGTTGGGAATGCCGATAATGTCGCCGGGCCAGGCCTCATCCACCGTCTCGCGCTCGGAGGCGAAGAACAGGATCGGGTTGTGCACCCCGATGGTCTTGCCGGTGCCCGACTGTTTCAGCTTCATGTTGCGCCGGAACTCTCCGCTGGCCAGACGCAAAAAGGCCACCCGGTCGCGGTGGTTGGGGTCCATGTTGGCCTGCACCTTGAAGACAAAGCCGGTGACTTCCTTGTCGCCTGGCTGGGCGGCGCGGCCTTTGGTGGCCTGCTCACGCGGCGGCGGCGCATATTTGGCCAGTGCCGCCAGCAGTTCGGCGACGCCGAAATTCTTCAGCGCCGAGCCGAAATAGACCGGCGACAGATGCCCTTCGCGATAGGTGGGAAGATCGAACACCGGCAGGCCCTCGCGCGCCAGGCTGACATCTTCCTCCAGCTTGACCGCTTCTTCCTCGCGCGGCACCGAATCGTTGAAGGCAATGAACGACCCGGTGTGCAGATCCTGCACGCCGCGGAAATTCTGCCCCATGCCGCAGGGCCACATCATGGGCGCGGTCTCGATCTGCAGCTGGTCGGACAATTCGTCCAGCAGTTCGAACGGATCGCGGGCCTCGCGGTCCATCTTGTTGACGAAGGTCATGATGGGAATGTCGCGCAGCCGGCAGACCTCGAACAGCTTGCGGGTCTGGGCCTCGATGCCCTTGGCGGCGTCGATCACCATCACGGCGGAATCGGCCGCCGTCAAAGTGCGATAGGTGTCTTCGGAAAAGTCTTCATGGCCGGGCGTGTCCAGCAGGTTGAACACCGCGTCCTGGTATTCGAACGTCATCACCGCGCTGGTGACCGAGATGCCGCGCTCCTGCTCGATCTTCATCCAGTCGGATTTGGCGCGCCGCGCCTCGCCCCGTGCCTTCACCCGCCCGGCGGCATGGATCGCGCCGCCCAGCAGCAGCAGATGCTCGGTCAGGGTGGTCTTGCCCGCGTCGGGATGGGAAATGATCGCGAAGGTACGGCGCCGGGCCGCTTCGCTGGCAGGGGTCTTGGTCATGCGGGAGGGGTTATCAGGCGCCGGAAATCCGCGCAACCAGTGTGGCCGCCACTGCGCCAAACCCCACCACCGCCCAGGACGGAGTCTTGGGAACCATCAGCAAAAACAGCGCCGCCAGCGCGATGGCCCCGTCTGTCCAGCCGAACACCGCGCCCGTGATCACCGGCGACCACAAAGCTGCCGCCAGCAGTCCGACCACCGCTGCGTTGATCCCGGCCAGCGCGGCGCGCAATCCGGCGCGGTGCGCCACCGCCCGCCACAGCGGCCAGCCCCCCGCCACAAGCAGCAGCGACGGCAGGTAGATCGCCAGCAGACACAGCGCCGCCGTCCACCATCCGCCCATCGCCGCGCCCAGATAGGCGGCAAAGGAAAACAGCGGCCCCGGCATCGCCTGCGCCGCGCCATAGCCCGCCAGGAATGGCGCATTGCCGATCCAGCCCGGCGCGACCACAGCATGCTGCAACAAAGGCAGCACGACATGCCCGCCGCCGAACACCAGCGCTCCGGTGCGATAGAAGGCGTCGAACAGCGCGAAGCCGTGATTCAGCCGCGCCAGCAGCGGCAACGCCACCAGCAAAACAAAGAACAGCGCCAGCAGCGGCGCTGCGTGACGGGGCGCGGCAATGTGCATGGCCGTGACGGGTTGCGGCTTCAGCAGCGCAAAGCCCAGCGCCGCGCCCAGTGCGATGGCCGCCAGCTGTCCGATCTCGCCAGGAAGCCACAGCGCCAGCCCCGCCGCCACCACCGCAAAACCGAGGCGCAAAAGATCAGGTGTCAACGCCCGGGCCATGCTCCACAGCGCCTGCGCCACCACCGCCACCGCCGCCAGCTTCAGCCCATGCACCCATGGCGCGTTTGCCAGATCGCCGGTCAGGCAGAAGGCGAACAGCGCCATCAGCAGCGCCGACGGCAACGTGAAGCCGATGAATGCCGCCACCAGTCCCGCCGCGCCGGCGCGCATCTGGCCCAGTGCCATGGCCACCTGGCTGGAGGCCGGCCCCGGCAGAAACTGGCAGAAGCCGACGATGCCCGCATAGGCTTCCTCGTCCAGCCAGCGTCGCCGCGCCACGAATTCGCTGCGGAAATAGCCGATATGCGCCACCGGCCCACCGAAGCTGGTCAGTCCCAGGCGCAGGAATATCCAGAAGACTTCAAGCGTCACGAGGCCCGGCCGCTCGCCTCCATCACCCGTTTGGCGCGCAGCCAGATTTCCACGGCCCGCGCCGTGAACAGGGCCGCCGAGAACACGATCAGCGCGTCGGTGATCAGCAGTACATCCAGGTGCAGTGCCGGGCCTTCCGCCGCCAGCGCCGGCTTCACGCCCAGCTTCACCGCCACCAGCGCCACGATGATCAGCATCCCCGCGACACTGCCCTTGGCCATCAGGGTGCCGTTCTCGGGGTGCACTTCGATGGCCGTGACCTTGCCATAGTGCCAGCCCGCCACCGCACCCACCACGGCGGCCAGCGCGAGGCCGGCCCACTCAGCCACGCTCATATGCAACGCGCTGGGCGTGCCCGGCTGCGGCAGGAACAGCACGACGGTGCAGCCCAGCAGCACCAGCGCCGGCCGGATCCACAGCCGCCCCAGCTTCAAGGGCTCGGGCCGGCTCATCTTGCGCATGCGGAAAAACAGGATGGGAATGATGATCAGCAGCGGAATGATGAATTGAAGCTGCGAAGCCTGGTGATGCGGCATGACGGTCCCCTTCTACCCGGCCAGACAATTACACGATCGGCTCATCCACGAAAGCGCGGCCCTGGCGGTCTTCGATTTCCACGATCCACACATCGGGATCGAATTTCACCTGTTTGTCACACCAGTCCGCGGCGCGCCGTTCGTCGGCCCAGCCGCCCAGTGGCTGCGCCCATACCAGGGCGCCCTTGCCGTCACGCGCCTGGTTCAGCACCAGCACCGTACCGTCCAGCCGGGCGACCTTGAGGATCAGGGCGCCCGCCTCCTCCGACCCCATGCGCACGACATAGGCGGACGCACCGGCCACTTCGGCCCGGCGCGTCAGGGCGCGCACGAAGATGCCGGCTTTCAGGCGGGGGGTTGCTTCCATGTCATGGAAATAACCCTGTGCATCGCCCAAGTCACGTAAACTGGTGCCACGCGCCGGGATCAAACTCCGGCCAAATCGAACCAGGAGGATTCCATGCGTTCCTTGCTTCGCGCCGCCCTGCTGCTGGGCGCTTTCATTCCCTTGGCCGCCGCCGCCGATCCGGCCCAGCTGACCGTGACCGGCCAGGGCAGTGTCGCCGCCCGGCCCGACGAGGCCCGCATCAGCGGCAACGCCGATGCCCGCGGCGCCACCGTGGCCGAGGCGCTGGCGACGCAAAAACTGGTGATGGCCCATGTCGCCGCCGCGCTGGCAAAGCTGGGCGTGCCGGAAAAGGATTTCGCCATCAGCGGCATCAACGTCAATCCGCAATATGCCAGCGGGCCGGTGGTCGCCGGCCAGACGCGCACCGTCACCGGCTACAATGCCAGCACCCAGCTCAGCGTGATCGCGGAGCATCCCGATCGATTGTCGGACATCCTGCAGGGCCTGGCAGATGCCGGCCTGAACCAGAATGCCCGCATCACCTTCGTGGTGCATGATCCATCCGCTGCCCTGGCGCTGGCGCGCGCCGCGGCCGTGAAGGATGCCTTCGCCCGCGCCCAGGTCATGGCGCAGCAGACCGGCGTCATCCTGGGCCCCGTCGTGGCGGTGACCGACGGGCCGCGTCCCTTGGCGACGCTGAACTATGTCGAACAGATGATGTCGGTGCTCAATCCGCTGCTGGGCGCCAGCCAGACGGTTTCCGCCACTGTGACGGTCAGCTGGGCGATCAAGCCGTAGCTAGGACGCCGCGCGGAACGGCAGGATGGTCGCGGTGGCGATGCGGTCGCCCTTGGCGTCCACTGCCGCATAGGGCAGCCGCACTGTGACCGTGGTGCCTTCGCCCAGCGCGGATGTCAGCTCGGCGTCGCCGCCATGGAGCGCACTGAGCGACTTGACCAGCGCCAGGCCCAGCCCGGTGCCTTCCTTGGCGCGGGTTTCGGCGTTTTCCACCTGCTCGAAGGGCTTGCCCAGCCGTTCCAGGTCGGCCTGCGAAATGCCGGTGCCGGTATCCGCGACAATGATCTCGATGCCGCGGCCATGGTTGGCCACCTGCGCCGACACCCGCACCTCGCCGCCCGGCGGGGTGAATTTCACGCCATTGGACAACAGGTTCACCAGGATCTGCTTCACCGCCCGCTTGTCGGCGAACACCAGCCGTGCCCCGGGCGTGATGGCCAGCGCCAGCGCCACATGGGCCCGCTCGGCGGGCATGCGCAGGAAGCGCACCGCGCTTTGCGCGGTTTCCTCCAGGTCGAACAGCTCTTCGCTCAATTCGAACTTGCCGGCCTCGATCTTGGACATGTCCAGCACCGAGTTGATCAGGTCCAGCAGGTGCGAGCCGGATTCATGCACCAGGCGCGAATATTCCTGGTAGCGCGGCCCCAGCACCCCGAACATCTCGCGCGAAATCATTTCGGAGAATCCGATGATGGCGTTCAGCGGCGTGCGCAGTTCGTGGCTCATATTGGCTAGGAAGCGTGACTTGGCGCGGCTGGCGTCCAGCGCCGCGTCGCGCGCATCTTCCAGCGCCCGCTCATGGATCTTGCGTTCGGAGATGTCGCGCGTCACCGCCACGATCTCGGCCGGCTCACCGATGGTCATGCGGGCCGGGCGGCATCGTATCTCGGCCCAGACCTCATGGCCGTCCTTGTGGCGCAGCCGCACTTCGGCGGCGCCGCAGCGGCCGAAATAACTGGATTCCATCAGCGCCGCCTGCACCGCGCCCATGTCGTCGGGGTGCACGATGGCGGCCAGTGCCAGGCCGGTGATCTCGTCCGGCAGCCGTCCCAGCAGCTGGGTGGTGGCGGGGCTGGCGAAGCGGATGCGCCCGTCCGAGGAATGCCGCGTGATCAGGTCCATCGCATTGTCGGCCAGGAAACGGTACATGGCGGCGCCTTCTGCGGCGGCGGCATCGGCGGCGCGCTGGCGGTCCTGCGCCGCGGCGGCGATCAGCACCGCCTGCACCAGCGCCGCCAGCATGGACACAAATGTGATCTCCCACACCGGCAGGGTCAGCCGCGAGGGCGGCAACAGCCCCAGCGCCTGGGTTGCCGCCACGCCCAGCAGCACGAGCGCCGCGAACAATCCGGCCTTCACCACCGCCTTGCGGCCGCCCGAAAGGGCCGCTTCCGCAGGCACCAGCGCGAACCACACCACCAGCGGCGACATCATCCCGCCCGTCAGCACCGCCAGATAGCCGATCAGCAGCGCAAATCCCGCCAGTCCCACCTGTTCCAGCAGCGCCAGCCGGATCCGCGTCCACTTGAAGCCAATAAGGCCCAGCAGCGCCAGCAGCGCCGGCGCCATCAGGCCCGCCATGGCGACCGCCTCGGCCAGGTCAGGCCGCCCGATCATGCCGAAAAAGCCCAGCCCCAGCGCCCCGCCCACGCCCGCCTTGGCCGCCTGCAGGGCGACGAAGCGGCGGCGTTCGCCGGCGGTATCTGGTGTGTTAACGGCCATTAAGACTCGCCTGCGGAAATATCAAAACCGGGGTCACTGTGCCGCGCCAAGCTTAACGAAAACTGAAGCCCGCAGCTTGCCGTTTAGTTCTCCACAAGGATTGATGCCGATAGTTGCAGCGGGTCCTTCATCTTTCGTCAACAAAGATGGCGCGATTGGGCCACAGGGCTAACCAATCCGAAACATCCATGGTCGCACACTCGTCAAGTTTTAGAGACGGGGGCGCATGATAACGCTCCCGCCAAATGCAAACTCGTCAGGGCAGGGCGTGATCCAGGCGGTGCAGAAACACGAAGCGTGGCAGGAGGCGCCGGCATTGCTGGCGTCGCTGGATGCCCTGCGCGTGGCCGTCACCATCTTCGATGCCCAGGGCCGGCTGCGCTATGCCAATGCGCATCTGAACCATCTGCTGCGCGCACTGCCGCCGGCCGCCGGCCTGATCGGCAGGAGCTACGAAGAGATCGTGAAGCTGGAGATCGAAGGCGGCGAGATCGCGCCTTCCGCGCTGGCCGCCGGCATCTCCGCCTTCATCGCGCGCCGCCTGGCGCAGCTGGAACCGGGCGCCTGGGAGCCCTGCGATGTCGCGCTGGCCAACCGCCGGGTGATGGAGCTGAAGGCGCGGCGCACTCACGACGACATGACGGTGCTGCTATGGACCGACGTCACCGCCGCCCGCGCCCATCTGTCCCGGCTGGAGGACGCGGTATCGCTGTCGGCCGAGGCGCTGGCCTTCTTCGACACCGATGACCGTTTCATCATGGGCAATGCGCTCTACGCCCAGATCTGCGGCGCGACGCTGGACGCGCTGCTGGGCAAGACCTTCTCCGACATCGCCCGCATGGTTGCCTTTACCGGCCGCCTGGTGCTGGACGAGGACCCCGAAGCCTGGCTGGAGCGCCGCCTCAAGGGCCATCGCCATGCCGCCGGCGCCGCCACCATCCGCACCAGCACGGGCGAATGCTATCTGGTGCGCGACCGCGCCACCCCCGATGGCGGGCGCACCGCCATCTTCACCGACATCACCGATAAAGTGCGGGCCGAAGCCGCGCTGGCCGAGCAGGAAGGCGCACTGGCCGAGGCCAGCGCCCGCGCCGAGGAACAGAGTTCCTATCTCGCCGACCTCACCACCCGCCTGGACCAGGCCAGCGCCAGTGTGAACAGCGCCAAGACCACCCTGCTGCGCACCATGAGTCACGAGCTCAAGACGCCGCTGAATGCCATCCTGGGCTTTTCGGATCTGATGGCGACCTTGTCCGATACCCTGGGGCCGGAGCAGATCCGCGAATATGCCGGGCTGGTGCACCAGGGCGGCACCAACCTGCTCAAGATGATCAACCAGATCATGGACCTCACCAAGATCGCGGCCGGCCGCTACGACCTGCGCCGCAGCGCGGTGGATGCGGGCGGCCTGTTGTGGCTGGCGCGCGACGCCTTCCTGGAACGGGCGCAGGCGCGCAAGGTCACCATCGATGCCGACCGCGCCCCGGTGGGGCTGATGGTGGACGGCGATGAAGCGGTGCTGGGCGCGA
>JAQGLO010000098.1 GCA_028292825.1 Alphaproteobacteria bacterium
CCGCCATGCCAGTCGGGATCGGCCATGATCGCCTGGCGGCCGACTTCGTGGAAGGCGATGTTCTGCGCCGAATGGCGCGCGGCGCAGGCGATCGGCACCACCGCGCGGACGCAGCCGGGATACGACGCCGCCCATTGCAGCACCTGCATCCCGCCCATCGAGCCGCCGACCACCGCCAGCAGCTTTTCGATTCCCAGATGGTCGATGAGATATTTCTGCGCCCGCACCATGTCGCGGATGGTGACCAGCGGGAATGTCGTGCCCCAGGGCTTGCCGGTTTGCGGATTGATCTCGGCCGGGCCGGTCGAGCCCATGCAGCCGCCCAGCACATTGGCGCAGATGACAAAGAAGCGGTCGGTGTCGATCGGCTTGCCCGGCCCCACCATGCTGGTCCACCAGCCGGGCTTGCCGGTCACCGGATGGTCGCTGGCGACGAACTGGTCGCCGGTCAGGGCATGGCAGATCAGGACCGCGTTGCTTTTGGCCGCGTTGAGGGCGCCATAGGTGATGTAGGCGACGGTGAAGGGCGACAGGCTCTTGCCGCAGTCCAGCGCCAGGGGCACGTCAAAGGTCACGGCCAGCCCGGCATCGGCGGCGGGGGCCTTGATCGCGTGCAGGAAGCGGGGCGCCTCGGTCATGCCAAATCCTTGGAAAAGCGTAGCTAAGGTGCGCCAGCCCCCGAGTCAACGAATGGCACTTCTTTGAGGGTCGCTCCGGCTCTCGCCTCCGCTCCGGGCTTTGCTTTTGGAGGCTGCCCGCCCTATCAATACCGCCGTTTTTTGAGCATTCCGATGAAGCCTGAACACTCTAAGCCTCAGCCTCGGCCCGGCATCCTGGACATCACCGCCTATGTCGGCGGCCGCGCCGCCGTGCCGGGCGTCACAAAAGTGTTCAAGCTGTCCTCCAACGAAAGCCCGCTGGGTCCGTCGCCCAAGGCGCTGGCGGCGCTGGGCGAGGCCCGGGCCAGCCTGGCGCTGTACCCGGAAGGCTCAGCCACAATCCTGCGCGAGGCCATCGCCGAAGTGTACAAACTGGACCCGGCGCGCATCGTCACGTCGGGCGACGGTTCGGATGCGCTGCTCACCATGCTGGCCAATGCCTATCTGCAGCCGGGCGACGAGGCCCTGTTCACCGAACACGCCTTCCTCGTCTACAAGATCGCCACCCTGGCCAATAGCGCCGTGCCCGTGACGGTGCCGGAACGCGACAGCAATACCGGGCTCAAGGCCGATGTCGATGCGCTGCTGGCGGCTGTGACGCCGCGGACTCGCATTGTCTTCATCGCCAATCCCAACAATCCCACCGGCTCCTATCTCACCCGCGATGAGATGGCGCGGCTGCATGCCGGCCTGCCGGGCAATGTGCTGCTGGTGATCGACGCCGCCTATGGCGAGTATGTCACCGCCAAGGATTATGATTCCGGAATCGAACTGGCGGCGACGTTCGACAATGTCGTGATGACACGGACGTTTTCCAAGCTGTACGGCCTGGCCGGCCTGCGCATCGGTTGGATGTATGGCCCGGCTGCGATCTGCGACGTGATCAATCGCATCCGCGGGCCCTTCAACACGGCATTGAACCAGCAGCTGGCCGGCGCCGCCGCGCTGCGCGATCGCGACCACTTCTGGAAGGCCGTGGAGCACAACAACAGCTGGCTGCCCTGGATCACGGCGGAGATCCGCAAGGCCGGGCTGCGCGTGGACGACAGCGTGGCGAACTTCGTGCTGATCCACTTTCCCAGGACGGGCGACAAGACTGCCGCCGCCGCCGACCGTTTCCTCAACCAGGGCGGCATTATCCTGCGTCCTGTCGCCGGCTATGGCCTGCCCGACTGCCTGCGCATGACCGTGGGCACCGAAGAGCAGAATCGGCTGGCGGTGTCGCTGCTGCAACAATTCATGGCGGCATGATGCAGAAGATCGCCATCATCGGGTTGGGACTTATCGGGTCTTCCATCGCCCATGCGGCGCGGCGCGGCGCGCTGGCCAAGCAGGTCGTGGGCTTTGATGCCAGCGCCGATGTGCGCGGTCGCGCCGCGAAGCTGGGCTTCTGTGACGTCATCGCCGACGACATCGCGGATTGTGTAAAGGATGCCGAGCTTGTGATCCTCTGCGCCCCGGTCGGCGCCTATCCGTCCATTGCGCCGCTGATCGCGCCGCATCTGGCGCAAGGCGCCATCCTGTCGGATGTCGGTTCGGTCAAGGGCGCGGTGATCCGCGATATCGGCCCGCATGTGCCGCCGGGCGTGCATTTCATTCCCGCCCATCCCATCGCCGGCACCGAATACAGCGGTCCCGAGGCGGGCTTTTCCAGCCTGTTCGATGGCCGCTGGGCGATCCTGACGCCGGTGCCCGGCAGCGACGAAGCAGCCGTGAAAAAGCTGCGCGCGTTCTGGCAGGGTCTTGGCAGCCAGGTGGATGTGATGGACGCTGCCCATCACGACCTGGTGCTGGCCATCACCTCGCATCTGCCGCATCTGATCGCCTACAATATCGTGGGCACGGCGCACGACCTGGAGCAGGTCACCGAAGGCGAAGTGATCAAATATTCCGCCGGCGGTTTCCGCGATTTCACCCGCATCGCCGCGTCCGATCCGACCATGTGGCGCGACGTCTTCCTCAACAACCGCGAGGCGGTGCTGGAAGTCCTGGGCCGTTTCAACGAAGACCTCAGCCAGCTGACGCGCGCCATCCGCAACAATGACGGCCAGATGCTGTTCGATTTCTTCACCCGCACTCGCGCCATCCGCCGCGCGATCATCGATGTGGGTCAGGACAGCGCCGCGCCGAACTTCGGCCGCAACAAGAGCTAGTACAGCGCCGACAGTGCCCGTGCCGCCCTGTCGGGCTCGACGCTCTTGTCCAGCTTCATTTCGCCGCCATGGCCATGCCAGGCGCGCACGGCATCTGGCCAGTAAGCGGTACCTTGGAGCAGCGGCGCCAAGGTGTCTGCCTGGCTCAGCGTGACATAGGCCTGTACCAGCGCGATGGGCGCGCCGAAACCGGTCAGGGCATCCGCCTTCACCATCAGGTCCAGGTCCCGGCCGTCAGGATCGCGCCGCATGTGGAACTGCAGCCGCTGCGCGGTGAAGCCGGTGCCGGCCGCATCCACGATGTCGATATCGACGCGAGAGAGTCCGCGCGCCCCGACGACGCTGCTGCCGCGCATGGTGCCGGGCAGGAAGTCCACCGCATGTTCCTTGCCGTCGCCCGCCACCCATTCCAGATGCTGCGGGCCCGCCGCCTCATACACCGTCGTGGCGCGGCCATAGGTGAGGGCGTGCAGCGCGAATTTCGGGCTGCGCCAGAAAAACGGCCCGCGCGCGCCGGCGCCATGGGCATAGAAATTGGTAAAGGTTGCTTCCATGCGGAAAGGAAATCCGCCGATCGCCACATCCGACCAGTCCAGGATGACGCCGGGTACGGCTTCGCGCCCTTTCAGGGCCGAGATTTTTTTCTCAAACACTCCGGCGGCGACCCACCAGTGAATCATCACTGCCGCCGCCACCAACGCGAACGCGCCGATCGGGGCATAGAGCCAGAAGCGGCTGGAATAGCTCAGCCGCATTTGGAGTAACCGCAGGACAGGCAGGAATCGCAGCCTTCCAGCTTGACGAAGCTGGCATCGTTGCAGCGCGGGCAATGGCGGGCGCGCACGCCTTCCGGCGGGATGCTGTGCGGGCTGGGCGCGCCGGCGGCGAGGCCGGACATGCCCAGGCTGCGGGCACCCATGAAGCCGATCTCCACCATATGCTTCTCGATCACTTCGCCGATCGCCGCCAGCAGCGAAGGCACATAGCGCCCGCTCATCCATTGCCCGCCGCGCGGATCGAAGATCGCCTTCAGCTCATCGACCACAAAGCTGACATCGCCGCCGCGCCGGAACACCGCCGAGATCATTCGCGTCAGCGCCAGCGCCCAGGCATAGGCTTCCATGTTCTTGGAGTTGATGAAGACCTCGAAGGGCCTGCGCCGTCCGTCCTTCTCGATGTCGTTGATGGTGATGTAGAAGGCGTGATCGCTGTCCAGCCATTTGATCTTGTAGGTGGCGCCCAGCAGTTCTTCGGGCCGATCCAGCGGCTTTGTCATATAGACCACGCCGCCGCTGCCGGATGAAAGGCGCGGTGCTGGCAGCGGCAGTTCCGGCCCGGCGGGTGCGGCCGGTTCTTCCACGGACAGCACCGATCCCGTCACGTCATTGGGGCGATAGGTGGTGCAGCCCTTGCAACCCTTTTCATAGGCATCGACATAGACATGGGCGAAATCCTCGAAGGAGATCGACGCCGGCACATTGATGGTTTTGGAGATGGCGCTGTCGATGAAAGGCTGCGCCGCCGCCTGCACCGCCAGGTGATCGGCCGGGCGCAAGGTCTGGGCGCTGACGAAATAGTCGGGCAGCGCCGCGCCCTCGCCGAATTTGGCATGGAAGGCGCGCACGGCATAATCGCTGACCTGTTCTTCGGTGCGCGTGCCGTCCGGCTGCAGGATCTTGCGCCTGTAGGTGAAGGCGAACACCGGCTCGATGCCGCTGGAGACATTGTCCGCGAACAGCGAGATGGTGCCGGTGGGCGCGATGGAGGTCAGCAGCGCATTGCGGATGCCGTGCTGGGCGATGGTATTGTAGATATCGGGCGGCAACGCCTGGATATGCGGACGCGCCAGATACGGGTTCATGTCATAGAGCGGGAACGGTCCCTTCTCCTTCGCCAGCTCCACGCTGGCGCGATAGGCCGCATGGCTGACGGCCGCCAGCCATTGCTGGATCAGGGCTATGCTCTCAGGCGAGCCGTAACGTACCTTGCAGAAGATCAGGGCATCGGCCAGACCCGTGACGCCCAGCCCGATGCGGCGCTTGGCAAAGGCTTCGGCGCGCTGCTGCTCCAGCGGGAAGCGCGACACCTCGATGGCATTGTCCATCATGCGCACGGCGGTGGCGGTCAGGCTTTCCAGCTCGGTCATGTCCAGCGCGGCATCGTCCTCGAACGGACGGCGCACCAGCCTGACCAGGTTGATGGAGCCCAGGAGGCAGGCGCCATAGGGTGGCAGCGGTTGCTCGCCGCAGGGATTGGTGGCGGCGATGGTTTCGCAATAGCCCAGATTGTTCTGCTGGTTGATGCGGTCGATGAAGATCACGCCGGGCTCGGCATGATCGTATGTGCTGCGCATGATGGTGTCCCACAGCGCCTTGGCCTTCAGCGTGCGGTACACCTTGCCGCCGAACTGCAGGTCCCAATCGGCATCGGCCTCCACGGCCGCCATGAAGGCGTCGCTGACCAGCACCGACAGGTTGAAGTTCGACAGCCGGCCGGGCGTGCGCTTGGCGGTGATGAAATCCTCGATGTCGGGATGATCAACCCGCAGGGTCGCCATCATGGCGCCGCGGCGCGAGCCTGCGCTCATGATGGTGCGGCACATGGAATCCCACACATCCATGAACGAGACGGGGCCGGACGCATCCGCGCCCACGCCTTTCACCAGCGCACCCCTAGGCCGCAGGGTCGAGAAGTCATAGCCGATGCCGCCGCCCTGCTGCAGCGTCAGCGCCGCTTCGCGCAGGGCACCGAAGATGCCGTCCATGGAATCGGGGATGGTGCCCATGACGAAACAGTTGAACAGCGTGACGTCGCGCCCCGTTCCGGCGCCCGCCAGGATGCGGCCTGCCGGCAGGAAGCGGTGGCCCGCCAGGGCATGGGCGAATTCTTCCGCGCGGGCAGCGCGCTGACCGGGCGCTTCGGCCTGGGCCAACGCCAGCGCCACGCGCGCCCAGCTGTCGGCCACGTCGCGGTCCATGGGCGTGCCGTCCGGCGCCTTCAGCCGGTACTTCATGTCCCATACGGTCTGGGAAATCGCGCTCATCAGGAGGTAACAACCA
>JAQGLO010000099.1 GCA_028292825.1 Alphaproteobacteria bacterium
GCCGCCTTCGCCTTCGACGATGGTCTTGAGATGGGTGGCCAGTGCGTCCACCTGTTGCGCGCTGATGTCCTGGCGCGCGATCAGGAGATGCTCGTAAAGAGCCATCTTTGGTCCCTTTCATTGCCCAATTGGGCATTTCGGCGGGCGGAACGGCGACGGGGGAAACCGTTACCGCTTTGGCTCGTCCGGGACACGCACCATGCGCAAACCTCCGTTCTCCTATGGAAGAGTGGGAGGCCCCGGTCGACCGCAGCCGTGAAGCGCGGGTCTATAGGCAAAAAGCCCTGCTGGAGCAAGGTTTACCGACGGGCCCACTGCAATGCGTAGCCGAGCGTACAAATATCCATTATATTTCAATATCTTATGGTTTGCGAAAGGCTGCTGGGCTCAGGTTGCCGTCATGTTCATTCGGATTGTATGAAAAGCCTGCTGGGCCGGTTCGTCAGGAATGACAATGCCGCCACCGCCATCGAATATGGCCTGATTGCCGCCCTGATCGCCGTCTTCATCATCACCGGGGTCAAGACCGTCGGCACCAAGCTGTCGACCACCTTCACCGGCCTCGCCACCAGCCTGACGGCGCCTTAGATGTCCGCCTTGTAATCGGTTGCAGCATCGCGGACTCTGTCCCAAAAGGGCTGGGGACCAATGGACACGCTGAAAATCGAATCCGACGCCATCTTCCGGCGCGCGGCGCTGCGGCTGGTGCCGCTGATCCTGGCGATGTACATCGCTGCCTTCCTCAACCGCGTGAATGTCAGCTTCGCGGCGTTGACGATGAACAAGGATCTGGGCTTTTCGCCCGAGGTCTTTGGCTGGGGCACCGGCATCTTCTTTCTGGGATATCTGGTGTTCGAGGTGCCCTCCAACCTGATCATGGAACGGGTCGGCGCGCGGCTTTGGCTGTCGCGCATCATGATCACCTGGGCCATCGTCTCGATGGCCTTTGCCTTTGTGCAGGGGCCGGTCAGCTTCTTTGTGCTGCGTTTCATGCTGGGCCTGGCCGAAGCCGGCTTCTACCCCGGCATCCTGCTGTACTTCACATTCTGGTTTCCCGCGGCCACGCGAGCTCGCATCCTGGCCATCTTCTGCATGGGGATTCCGGTTTCGAACATCCTGGGCGCGCCGGTGTCGGGCTGGCTGCTCGGCGTTGAAGGCCACGGCCTGCATGGCTGGCAGTGGATGTACATCCTGGAAGGCATTCCCACCCTGGCGCTGGGCTTCCTGGCGCTATGGGGCCTGCCGGACAATCCGGCCAAGGCCAGTTTCCTTTCGCCGCGTGAAAAGGAAATCGTGCTGGCGCGACTGGAGCAGGAAGATGCACCGCAGGTGCACGGCTTTGCCGAGATGATTAGGGACTGGCGGGTCTGGGCGCTGATCATTCCCGACTTCTGCATCGTGTTCGGCATCTATGCGCTGGGATTCTGGATGCCGCAGATGGTCAATGCCATGGGCTACAATATCCACGAGACCAGCCTGATCGTGATGATCCCCTATATCATGTCGCTCGCCATTCTGTGGGGCATCGGTGTCTCCAGCGACCGCACGGGAAAACGCGCCCTGCATTTCTGTATCTCCGCACTGATCACGGCGGGCGGCTTCGCGCTTGCTGCGCTCGGCGGGGCGGACTGGATCGTGATCCTGGGATTCTGCTTTGCATCCGGTGGCGTTTATTCCGGATTGGCGACCTTCTGGTCGGTGCCGCCGCTTTTCCTGGGTGGCACGGCCGCCGCCGGTGCTTTCGCGCTGATCAACTGTGTCGGCAATCTCAGCGGCTTTGTCGGGCCTGGCCTGATGGGCTGGTTGTTGCAGGTAACGGGCAGCTATCGCGTCGGGTTGTGGATGTGCGCGATGGTGCCGCTGGTCGCGGCCCTGTCCATGGCGGTTTTGGCGCGGTACTGCCGGTCGCCTTCGCGTTAAAGTGGGCAAAATGATTTCCGACACCAACCACATCGCGTCCGACAGAATTCTGGCGCGCGCCGCCTGGCGGCTGATCCCTTTCATGGCGCTGATGTATGTCGTCAGCTTTCTCGACCGCGTGAACATCAGCTTCGCGGCCCTGACCATGAACCAGGATTTGGGCTTTTCGCAGAAGGCCTTCGGCTTTGGCGCCGGCATCTTTTTCTGGGGCTATTTCCTGTTCGAGGTGCCGTCGAACCTGATGCTGCAGAAGGTGGGCGCGCGGCTGTGGATGTGCCGCATCTGCGTCACCTGGGGCCTGCTCTCCATGCTGACCGCCTTCGTGCGCGATCCTGTCACCTTCAGCATCGCGCGCTTCCTCCTGGGTGCGGCGGAGGCCGGGCTTTATCCTGGCATGGTGCTCTACATGACCTACTGGTTTCCTGCTTCGACCCGGGCGCGCTTCATCGCGCTGTTCCTGGCGGGCGTGCCGCTGTCGGTGGTGATCGGCGGGCCAATTTCGGGCTGGCTGCTGGGCATGAGCGGTCACGGCCTGCAAGGCTGGCAGTGGATGCTGATCCTGGAAGGCATTCCCTCGCTGGCCTGCGGCATCGCCACCCTGTGGCTGCTGCCGGATGGGCCGGGCAAGGCCAAATGGCTCACCACCGATGAAAAGCGCATTGTCGCCGCGCGGCTGGCGGATGAGCCGCCCGGCGCGCTGCATGGACTTATGGAGATGCTGAAGGACAAGCGCATCTGGCTGCTGATGATCCCGGATTTCTCCATTGTCATCGCGCTGTATGGTCTAAATCTGTGGCAGCCCCAGATGATCAAGGCGCTGGGTTATACCAATATCGAGACCGGCTTCATCGTGGCGCTGCCATATCTCCTGGCGATGGGCGCGATGGTGGCGCTGGGCTGGTCCAGCGACCGTACTGGCGAGCGGCCAGGCCATGTTGCTTTCGCCGCGCTGCTGGGTGCGGCGGGGATGGCGGGCGCGGTGTTGTTCCACAATCATGCGCTGGTCTTCGCGTCACTGTGCCTGGCCTGCTCAGGTATCTATGCCGCGCTGGCGGTTTTCTGGACGTTGCCCTCTTCGCTGTTGCGTGGCACGGCGGCGGCGGCGGGACTGGCGCTGCTCAACAGCTTCTCCAACCTGGGCGGTTTCTTTGGGCCGTATCTGATGGGTTGGGCGCGGCAGGCGACCGGCAACTTCACCCTGGGCATGCTGCTGCTGGCGGGCATGCTGGTGGTGGCGGCGGCAGCCGTGGTGCTAATCGGACGGGCTTTGTTCCCGCGAACCGCGTGACAACCGGCATCCGACTCCACATTGGCGGGCAGGGGCGGCGCGAGGGCTGGACGATTCTCGATCCCGTGGCGCGGCCGCAAACCGATCATGTCGGTACCGCCGGCGACCTGTCATTCCTGGCAGACGAAAGCTGCAGCGAAATCTACGCCTCCCATGTGCTGGAGCATCTGGGCTATGACGGCGAACTGCAGGCCGCGTTGGCCGGCTTTCACCGCGTGCTGGCGCCCGGCGGGCGGCTGCGCGTTTCCGTGCCCGACATGGATGTGCTGTGCCGGCTTTTTCTGCACCACAATGTGAAGGTGGACGGCAAATTCCAGATCATGCGCATGCTGTTCGGCGGCCGGCAGGATGCCCATGACGTCCATCTCAGCGGCCTGACCTTTGATTTTCTGGGCAATTTCCTCACCCAGGCGGGCTTCAAGGCGATCCGGCGGGTCCAGGAATTTGGTGAATTCGCTAACGATGGCAGCAGTTATCGTTTCCTGGGGGTGCTGGTCAGTTGTAATATTGAAGCCTTCAAGGGGGCGGCTGATGTTTGAGGACAAGAGGCTGGAGGAGATGGCGGTTGCTGCGGAGCAGCGGGCCGCAGGCCTGCGCCCACGCCTCGCGCATATGGACCAGACCCTGGCCGCGCTGGGCAGCGAGACCGGCAAGGTGCTGGTCATCGTGCTGGCGCTGGCGGTTCTTTGCGCCCCCATCGGCTTCGGCCTGGTGGCGGCGTGGCTGGCATGGCTGGGCGTGATCGCCGCCACCGGCAGCACCGTGTTGGGCTGGATCGCGGCCTTCGCGGCCATCGTTTTTTATTGCCGCTATGTTTGGGGTTCCCGCCTGCAAGGTGCCGCGCGCCGCGCCGCCGAAGCGCTGGTAGCGTCGCGTCCGTCGCCTTGACACCGTAACCCGCGCTTGATTTGTCTCCCGTCATGACTCGCGCATTTCTTTTTCCCGGACAGGGCAGCCAGGCCGTCGGCATGGGCAAGTCGCTTGCCGATGCCTTTGCGCCGGCTCGCGAAGTGTTCCAGGAAGTCGACGACGCGCTGTCCCAGAAGCTGTCGAAAACCATGTGGGAAGGACCGGAATCCGATCTGGTCCTGACTGAGAATGCCCAGCCTGCCATCATGGCCGCCTCCATCGCGGTGGTGCGCATCCTGGAAAAGGAAATGGGCCTGGACCTTGCCAGGCATGCACGCCTCGTTGCCGGTCACAGCCTGGGCGAATATTCCGCGCTCTGCGCCGCCGGGGCCTTCACCCTAGCCGACACCGCGCGCCTGCTGAAGACACGCGGCCAGTCGATGCAGTCCGCCGTGCCGGTGGGCGAGGGCGGCATGATCGCCCTGATCGGTGCGGAAATCGAACAGGCCGAAGAGGTGGCGAAGGAAGCGTCTGCTGCGGGCGGCATCTGCGTCGTCGCCAACGACAATGCCCCGGGCCAGGTGGTGATCTCCGGCAGCGCCGATGCCATCGCCCGCGCGCCCGATATCGCCAAGGCCAAAGGCATCAAGCGCGCCATGCCGCTGGCGGTTTCCGCCCCTTTCCATTCGCCGCTGATGCAACCCGCCGCCGACCGCATGGCCGAAGTGCTGGCCGCTGTGGCCATCCGCCCGCTGGCCGTGCCGGTGCTGGCCAATGTCACCGCCGCCGAAGCGGGCGACCCCGAAGCCGTACGCCGGCTGCTGGTGGAACAGGTGACGGGCCGCGTGCGTTGGCGTGAAAGCATCCTGGCGCTGAAATCGCTGGGCGTCGAAACCACAGTGGAATTCGGCGGCAAGGTTCTCACCGGCATGGTCAAGCGCATCGATCCCTCGCTGCAGATGATTTCGCTGGAAACGCCCGCTGATCTCGAAGCTTTCGGAAAGGGCCTCTGATGTTTGATCTGACAGGCAAGACTGCACTCGTCACCGGCGCATCCGGCGGCATCGGCGGCGCGATTGCCAAGATGCTGCATGGCCAAGGTGCGAAAGTGGTCCTCTCCGGCACCCGCGCCGAAGCGCTGGAAGCGGTGCGCGCCGAACTGGGAGAGCGCGCCTTCATCGCCCCGGCCAATCTTTCCGACATCGCCAGCGTCGAAGCCCTCACCAAGGCGGCGGAAGAAGCCGCCGGGTCCGGCATCGACATCCTTGTGAACAATGCCGGCATTACCAAGGACAATCTCTTCATGCGCATGAAGGATGATGAATGGGACCAAGTGATCGCCGTCAATCTCACCGCTGCCTTCCGCCTGTCACGCGCCGTGCTGCGCGGCATGATGAAGAAGCGCTGGGGTCGCATCATCCAGATCACCTCCATCGTCGGCGCCACCGGCAATCCCGGCCAGGGCAACTATGCCGCCGCCAAGGCGGGACTCGTTGGCATGACCAAGAGCCTTGCGGCCGAGGTCGCCTCGCGCAACATCACCGTCAATGCCGTGGCGCCGGGTTTCATCCAGACGGCCATGACCGATGTGCTGACTGATGCGCAGAAAGAGATGATCTCTGGCCGGATTCCGGCCGGGCGCATGGGCATGCCGGCGGAAATCGCCGCGGCCGTGACCTATCTCGCCAGCGAAGAAGCTGCCTATGTGACGGGTGAAACCATCCATATCAATGGCGGAATGGCGATGATCTGATAATAATATCAGATACTTAAGTGCTTTGTTGGCGTTGACCTGCGGTTATGTTACCAAACCGGCCAATCCGCGAAGCACCCAATTAGCGGGCCCGGCGTTTTCCCTTTGCCGGTTTGAAATCTAGAGAGGCTTACGAAGTCCATGAGCGATACTGCCGAGCGCGTGAAGAAGATCGTCGTCGAACACCTGAATGTCGATGCCGAGAAGGTCACCGATACTGCGTCCTTCATCGAAGATCTGGGCGCCGACAGCCTCGACACTGTCGAGCTGGTCATGGCGTTTGAAGAGGAATTCGGGATTGAAATTCCCGATGACGCAGCCGAGTCCATCGTGACCGTCGGCGATGCCGTCAAGTATATCGACAAAGCCAACGCCGCCTGATCTGCGCGGCCTGAGGTCTTAAGCCTATGCGCAGGGTCGTTGTCACGGGCCTGGGTCTTGTCACGCCGCTCGCTTGCGGCGTGGAAGAATCTTGGTCACGCCTGCTGGCCGGCAAGTCCGGTGCCAGCGCCATCACCAAGTTCCGGACTGACGATCTTCCGACCAGGATCGCCTGTCAGGTGCCGCGTGGTGACGGCAGCGACGGCACGTTCAACCCCGAACAGTGGGTGGACGCCAAGGAACTGCGGCGCATGGATGATTTCATCATCTATGGCATCGCCGCCGCCAAGCAGGCGGTGGCCGATTCCGGCTGGGTGCCGCAGACCGAAGAAGACCGTTACCGCACCGGCTGCATGATCGGTTCAGGCATCGGCGGGCTGGACGGAATCGAGCAGGCCTCGATCCTGGTCCACGAAAAAGGCCCCCGCCGCCTGTCGCCCTTCTTCATTCCCGGCCGCCTGATCAACCTGGTGTCCGGCTATGTCTCGATCGAGCATGGCTTCAAGGGGCCCAACCACGCGGTCGTAACCGCCTGTGCCACAGGCGCGCACGCCATCGGCGACGCCGCCCGGCTGATCATGTTCGGCGATGCCGATGTGATGGTGGCGGGCGGCGCGGAATCAGCGGTGTGCCGCATCGGTATTGCTGGCTTCAACGCCTGCCGCGCGCTCTCCACCGCCTATAACGACACGCCCACCAAGGCCTCGCGTCCCTACGACAAGGACCGCGACGGTTTCGTGATGGGCGAAGGTGCTGGCATTGTGGTGCTGGAAGAATATGAGCACGCCAAGGCGCGCGGTGCGAAGATCTATGGCGAGATCAAGGGCTACGGCCTGTCGGGCGACGCCTATCACATCACCGCACCGAAGGAAGATGGCGACGGCGCCTTCCGCTGCATGCAGGCGGCGCTCAAGCGCGCCGGCATTTCGGCGGCCGATCTCGATTACATCAATGCGCACGGCACCTCGACGCCGCTTGGCGACGAAATCGAACTCGGCGCCGTGACGCGTCTGGTCGGCGATGCCGCGTCAGGACTTTCGATGTCCTCGACCAAGTCGTCGATCGGCCATCTGCTGGGCGCCGCCGGCGCTGTGGAAGCCGTGTTCTCGATCCTCG